>CBDTUH010000051.1:0-14419 GCA_965363375.1 uncultured bacterium | reverse complement strand
CAATAAATAGTGGCTATACGTTTAAGGGCGAAAGTTTTAAACTAGGACGCGGCATTATAGATGGCGAAGTGGCGGAAGGCGCCGATGGGTACCTGCCTTTGAAAACAATGAACCGTCATGGTTTGATTGCCGGCGCTACCGGCACCGGTAAAACCAAAACATTACAAGTCATCAGTGAAGGCCTGAGCGATGCCAGCATTCCTGTATTATTACTGGATATTAAAGGCGACCTGAGTGGTATAGCAGCGCCCGGTGCTTCCAATGCAAAAATTGAAGAACGCGCCAAACTGCTCGATATTCCTTTTACACCACAGGGCTACCCTGTTGAACTGCTGACACTGAGCGAAGACAAACCTGGCGTGCGGCTGCGTGCTACCGTTAGTGAGTTTGGCCCGGTGCTGCTCTCCAAAATTTTAGGATTGAACGATACGCAGGGTGGTATTGTAGCACTCATTTTTAAATATTGCGATGACAATAAATTGCCGCTGCTCGACCTGAAAGACTTTATAAAGGTTTTGCAATACCTAAGTAACGAAGGCAAAAAAGAACTGGAACAATCGTACGGAAAAATATCAGCTACATCAACCGGAACTATTTTGCGTAAAGTAATAGAACTGCAACAGCAGGGTGCCGATGCTTTTTTTGGCGAACGCAGTTTTGAAGTGGATGACCTGATGCGCATCAGCAACGATGGCCGCGGCGTTATTTCCATTTTGCGTGTAACCGAGTTGCAAGACAGGCCTAAAATGTTCTCTACTTTTATGCTGCAATTGCTGGCAGAATTGTATGCTTCTGCACCCGAAGAAGGCGATCTGGACAAACCAAAACTGGTACTTTTTATAGATGAAGCGCACCTGATTTTTAATGAAGCATCTGAAGTATTGCTGAACCAGGTTGAAACCGTTATTAAGCTCATTCGCTCCAAAGGCATTGGTATTTTCTTTTGCACGCAAAACCCTATGGATGTGCCCGCATCAATATTGGGACAGTTGGGTATGAAAGTGCAACACGCCCTGCGTGCTTTTACAGCCGTTGACAGAAAAGCCATCAGGCAGGCGGCAGAAAACTATCCTGAAACTTCTTTTTACAAAACTGAAGACCTGCTGACACAACTCGGAATAGGCGAAGCGCTGGTAACCGTGCTGAATGAAAAGGGTATACCTACACCGCTGGTGCATACAGTGCTGCGCGCGCCCCAAAGCCGCATGGATATACTGACCGATGCTGAAGTTCAAAACTTGGTAATAACCTCGCCCCTGGTAAGCAAGTACAATCATACGGTAGACAGCGAAAGTGCGCACGAAATAATTACCGAAAAGCTGGCGCAGGCGCAGCAGCGCTCGCAGGAAATAGCGCAGATGGAAGCGCAAGTAAAAGAAACCAAAAAGGAAACCGCTAAAAAAGAAAAAGAAGAAAGCTGGATGGACAACCCGATGGTGCGCAGTGCCGGAAGAACCGCTGCTACTATGATTACGCGATCGCTATTGGGCGTGTTAGGTTTGGGCGGCACACGCCGGCGCAGAAAAAGCAGTTTGTTTTAAAAAATTATGCTAGCAAAGCTCTACTTCGCCTTTGGCATTAAGGAGTAACTTTTGTTCGGCCACCAGGTAGTTGATAACGGTCCAGGCCTTTTCTGCAGAAACGTCTTTAATTCCTTTTAAAAGTTCGCTAGGCCTTTGTGGTCCGCTGCTTAGCTGCTGCACTACCTGCTCAAAAATGTTTTGAAATGCTTTTGCCGGCAGGCCTGTTTTTTTCTGTCGCAGACAGTTGTCGCAAATGCCGCACCGCTTTGTGTCTGCATCGCCAAAATATTCGTTGATGAAGACACTTCTGCATGCTTGTGTACTGATAAAGTCCAGCATTTTTTGCACACGGGCTATAAACGTCTCTTTTCGCTTTTGATATTGCACGGTGTTGAACAGCAGGTCGGCAGCCGGCACGCGTGCTTTTCTGAAAATGATTTGAGGCGCATCGCTTTGCGGCTTGTAATCGATGATGCGCATGGCCGTCAACTGTTGCAATTCCTGTTTTATATCGTCGCTATTTTTGCGCAGCAGTTTAGCTAAAACTATTTCAGAAATAAACACGGGATAATCAAAAATACCTTCGTAAGTGCGCAGCAGCGTAGTGAGCAAAATTTCATATTTCGGTTGCGCTTCCTGAAAAGCATAGAGTCCTTTTTTGTTTACCGTAAATTCAATGGTAGAAGGTGTAAAACTGCGCTCGTTAAAATCGAGCCAGCCATCACTTTCCAATGCTTTTAATGCAGACAGCGTTAATTGCGCATCGAGGTTAAAACGTTTTACAAACGTTTCAAATTGAAAATCAAAAGCTACATCTTCACCGCTGTAAGCCGGTATCTGCAAATAATTCACCAGCGCATTATACACGGTTTTTATTTCTTCTAAGGAAGGATAACGTTTCGTGTGCAGCTCGCTTAATTCTTCGCCATCTTTTGTATGATACAATAAAACCGCATATGCTTTTTTCCCATCACGGCCGGCACGGCCCGCTTCCTGGTAATAGCTTTCCAAACTTTCCGGTGCATCTATATGAACCACCAGTCGTACATCGGGTTTGTCTATTCCCATTCCAAAAGCATTGGTGCACACCATGATTTTTGTTTGGCCTTCTATCCATTGTTGTTGTCGCTTGCTGCGGTCTTCACTTTTAAGGCCTGCATGGTAATAGTCGGCCGAAAAGCCATGCATCTGCAAAAGTGAAGCAATTTCCTGCGTGCGCTTGCGGCTGCGGCAATATACAATAGCGGTGCCCGGTACCTTGCTGACCACATGCACTAACCTGGCTTGCTTGGCTTCGGCTCCTAACACACTGTACGATAAATTGGGTCGTGTAAATGGCTGCTGAAAAACTTGCGGCGCGTGTAGTAATAGCTTTTCACAAATATCTTTTTGCACCATTGGCGTAGCAGAAGCGGTGAGTGCCAGGAAAGGCACATCACTGAGTTCTTCGCGCAGTGCTGCAATGCGTAAATACGAAGGCCGGAAATCGTAGCCCCATTGCGATATGCAATGAGCTTCATCAACTGCAAGAAGGTTCACCTGCAACGCAGGTAGAAATTCTAAAAAGAGAGATGTTTCTAATCTTTCTGGCGACACGTATAAAAACTTGTAATCACCATAAGCCGCATTTTTCAATGTTTGAGCAATTTGCCGACGCGACATGCCGCTGTAAATAGCAAGTGCCAGGATGCCTTTTTTGCGCAGGGCCTCCACCTGGTCTTTCATCAGTGCAATCAGTGGCGAAATGATAATGCAAATGCCATCCTGCGCCAGCGCGGGCACCTGGTAGCAAAGGCTTTTGCCGCCGCCGGTGGGCATTAAGGCCAGGGCATCTTTGCCATCCATTACAGCTTCAATTATTTCCTGCTGCTGCGGACGAAAGCCATCAAATCCCCAGTACTGTTTTAATATGTCGTGTATAGTTGCCAATAAAGTTTGAAGGTAACAGATTCTGAAAAATGAAAACGTCTCTTTTTCCTTTTGCCTTTAGTTTTATCTATAGTATTAATAAAGTTTATAAAGAGCAGAAAAAACGTCTGTTTTTTCTTTTAAATTTTCAGGAGCTTTTCCTGCTGATGTCTGCGGACTGAAGACTGACGACTTCCCAAACGTCTCTTTTTCCTTTTAAATAAAAAAGCAGGAAGACTTCCTGCTTTTTACAAAATGCAATATCAAAACCTTACACAACTTTTTTCACAAACAGCCTCACAGAGTTGAGCGCCAGCACCACATCGCTAAAGCCCATGGCCAGCGCGGCAAACATCGGCGTAAGTAAACCCACAGCCGCAATAGGAATGGCAATGATATTATAGAAAAAAGCCCAAAAGAGGTTTTGCTTGATGGTTAAATAAGTATGGCTACCCAGGCCTAATGCTGTTGGTAATTTAGTCAATCCATGACTCATGAGCACCACCTGTGCACTTTGCATGGCCACCTGCGTGGCTTCGCTCATAGAAATACCGATTGTTGCTTTGGCAAGCGCCGGTGCATCGTTAATTCCGTCCCCTACCATTACCGTTGGTGTTTGCGCCGTAAGTGCGGCAATGGTATCCAGCTTTTGCTGCGGTGTTTGCTCGGCTATTACTTCATCTATTCCCAATTCATTGGCAATATGCTTCGTCTTGGCATAGCGGTCGCCGCTGAGCAAAATGGTTTTAATACCTTTCTTTTTTAAATAAGAAACTACTTCTTTTGATTCCGGGCGTAACTCATCTTCCAGGTCAATCCAGCCTAATAGTTCACCATTCTTAATAATGTAAATGTTGTGCGATTCGTCGCTTGTTAAATGCGCTGCTGCGGCATACGAACCGGCAATATATTCGTTGCCATCACCATCGGTGGCCTGCATGCCCAGGCCTTTTGTTTCGTGAATGTTTTTCCAGCGGATCGGGCTGCTTTCTTTCCATGCAGCGGCAATACTTTTAGCAAGCGGATGCGCCGAATATTTTTCCAGCGAGTACACCAGTTTTTTGAAATCGCTTTCGGTGCCGCTGTTAAAATGAAAATCAGAGATGCGGAAAGCGCCGGTTGTCAATGTGCCGGTTTTATCAAACACCACTTGTTTAATGTTCTTAAACAGCTCTAAACTTTTAGCGTTTCGAAAAAGTATACCGCTGCGCGCACCACGACCTAAACCTACCGCAATAGCTGCGGGCGTAGCCAGTCCCATTGCACAAGGGCAGGCAATTACCAATACGGCTATACTGCGCATCATGGCAGGTGTAAATTCACCCAAAATTATCCAGTTGGCAATAAGTGTAACAGCAGCAATTGCTAACACCAGCGGTACAAATATGGCACTGATTTTATCAGCCATCTGCTGCACCGGCGGCTTTTCGCCCTGCGCCTGCTTTACCATCTGCAAAATGTTGGATAAAACCGTATCGCCACCCACGGCCGTTACTTGCGCTTTGGCAGAACCGCTTTCTATAATGCTGCCACCAATCAGGGATTCTTTTTTTCCTTTCTCTACTGGCACGCTTTCGCCGGTAATAATAGCTTCGTTCACCAGCACATCTCCCCACAGTATTTTACAATCGGCCGGCACCTGCTCACCGTTTTTTATCAAGATCAAATCGCCCACCCGTAGCTGCGTATTTTCTACCGGGAAAATCAACTCCTGGTGCTGGTCGTCAAAAGCAATCATATTGGCCATTACCTTTTGCGATTTCACCAGGTCCTTCAGCGCACGCTGTGTTGATTTTACAGAAGCATCTTCCAAATATTCACCAAAGAAAACCAGTGTGATGATAGTAGCTGCGGTTTCGTAAAAAAGATAATCATCGCCCCAACCCATAAGCGTTCCTACCAGGCTGTAAATAAACGCCGATGCCGCACCGATGGTAATCAGCACGTTCATGTTCGGCATGCCATTGCGCAGGCTTTTTACCGCCGAGCGGCCAAAGTGCCTCATGCCAATAACAAATGGCGGGATGGCCAGTGCCAGCTGCACCCAGGGATTCATGATCCAGCCGAAAGCTGCACTATGGTGCAAACCCGGAATCATGTGCAGCATGAGTATTAATGTAAAGGGCAAACAGGCTAAAAAACGTTTGAGGTTAGTATCTAAAAACGTCTTTTTTTCCTTTTGCGTGCCATCCAGCTTGTCTACTTTATAGCCCAGGTCTTCCACGCCCTTTGCCAGCTTTTCGGCTGGCGTTTGCGCCGGTGCCTTAAAACTTACATCGCCATTTATAATGTTGACCGACACTTCTTCCGCACCCTGCTTTTTCAGGTATTTATCTACCGTAAGGGCACAGTTGGCGCAGGTCATACCATCTACTTTCCATTGTACATTTTCCATTGCTTAAAATTCTAGTGCAAAGTTACCACAGCTTCCAGAGCATTAATGTTTAAACACCTTTAATCTTTTCAACCTCGTTGCAAATGAGGCTTAAATTTGTGCAATGTTGTTGCAGGTTTTTATTGATAAACTGGATGATTTTGCCGCACAGTTCTGGCAGGCAGTAGGTAGCGCCAAAATTTTTGCATTTCATGGGCAAATGGGTGCCGGCAAAACCACCACCATTGCGGCCCTGTGCCGCTACAAAGGCGTAACAGAAGCCCCCTCCAGCCCTACTTTTTCCATTATCAACGAGTATGCATATAAAGAAAATGGTCAGCAAAAAACCATTTTTCATATTGACCTGTACCGCTTGAAAGATGATGAAGAAGTAGTGCAGACCGGCGTGGAAGACTGCGTGGAAAGTGGTCATATCTGCTTTGTAGAATGGCCCGAAAAAGCGCCTTACCTGTTTGATGAGGCTGCGCTGCATATTGTGATAGAACCGGTGAGCGAAACAGAGCGCAACGTAAAAATTTTAAACGCTGCGGCCTTTAAGGCGCAATCTGTCGCGGAACAATTGTAATTTGTAGCCGATTTTAAACTGAATTAGTAGCCTAGAACCCTGTGTATGTCGCATCAAAAGCCTGTCATCAGCACTGCATTTAGTTACGAAACCTTTGAGGAAACCCTTGATATTAAGCCCAAAGGTGCTAAACTACACATCGGCATACCCAAAGAAACAGCGTTCCAGGAAAACCGGATTGCCTTAACACCAGATGCTGTAAGCGTACTGGTAAGCAACGGCCACGAAGTAACCATTGAACACAATGCCGGCGAGGCCGCCCACTTTGGCGACCGCGACTATTCCGAAGCCGGTGCCCGCATTGTATACCAGCGAGAAGATGTTTTTAAAGCACCCATTTTGGTAAAAAGTGCACCGGTTATTGAAGAAGATTTACCCTTGCTGCAGTTCAACCAAATGATTATTTCGCCCATTCACCTGACGGCGTTGAAAGCGGAACTGCTGCAGAAGATGATGGAAAAACGCATCACGGCTATTTCGTTTGAAAACCTGAAAGACGACAGCGGCACCTATCCTATTGTACGCAGTATGAGCGAAATTGCAGGCAGTGCCTCCATGCTGATTGCCGCTCAATATTTGAGTTCGGCCAACCATGGCAAAGGCGTATTGCTGGGCGGCATTTCCGGCATTGCACCTACTAAAGTAATTATTTTGGGCGCCGGTATTGTGGGTGAATACGCCGCACGTGCCGCCATTGCGCTGGGTGCTTCGGTTAAGGTTTTTGACAATAGCGTGTACCGCTTAAAACGTTTGCAGAATAATATCGGTCATCGCCTGTGGACATCAGTAGTAGAACCGCGATTATTAGCCAAGCAACTTAAAACCTGCGAGGTAGCTGTAGGTGCGCTGGGCTCGGAAAGTGGCCGCACGCCTATTGTAGTTACCGAAGAAATGGTGAGCAACATGCGCACGGGATCGGTAATTATTGATGTAAGCATCGACCGTGGCGGCTGTTTCGAAACGTCGGAAATTACCACGCACGAATGCCCTATTTACATCAAGTACGGCGTTATTCACTACTGCGTTCCCAATATACCATCGGGCTTTGCGCGCACAGCATCGCAAGCTATTTCCAATGTATTAATGCCTTTATTGCTAGAAGCCGGCGACGAAGGCGGTTTTGAAAAACTGATCTGGCACCAGATACATTTACGCAGCGGCATCTACATGTTTAAAGGAGCGCTTACTAACTTTTACCTCAGCGAACGCTTCGGCCTTAAATACACCGATCTGAATTTGCTGATTGCCAGCCAACGATAGATTGTAGGCCTTAGTTTGTGGTTTGTCATTTACTTTAAAAACGTCTCTTTTCCCTTTTATATCACGGATTAAACGGATTTTGAATACAGGATTTCACGGAAGTGTCTTTCGTTTAATCAAATGTCCGATGAAAAGCAAACGTCTCTTTTTCCTTTTGAATTCTAAACATTTAAACCACTCAACATCTAAACCATTTTATAAAACGTCTCTTTCCCCTTTTAACTTTCTCCCTTACTTTTTGCTTTTTGCTTTTCACTTTTGACTTTTAACCTTTTTCTCCAAACGTCTCATTTTCCTTTTAGTTACAGTTTATTTACTGCAGCCGCACTCCCAGCGGTAAGTATCGGTAAAGGAAACCGTAATCTGCGGCACTTTCACATTGGGTTTAAAAATGGACGATTTTACATCGTAACCTGCCATATGACCCGAAAGCCATTTAATAGCGCCAGTTTTGGCATCGTAACTGTAGCGGCCGGTTTTGCCGTTATCAAGCCAGCGATAGGTGCCATTGGCAAATAAGTGTATGGTGCCGTGTGTTTGATAACTGTATTGCGGATTGGCATTGGGACCATTCCACACCGTTTGCTTGCATACATAAGCACCAAAGGTGAGTTTACCGCCAACTTTTTGAGGCTCAGATGCTTTTACAATCGGTTTTTTTGCGTCTTCTTTTTTCTTGTGTGTGGCTTTGGCAACAGCAATTTCTTTATTGTATTGCGATTGCAGTTGCGCATCGCCGGCAAAAGCTTTTTCCAGGTAGGCTTTACCATCTTTACCCTGCGCCTCCAGCGATACCCCCAGTAAATAGTTGGCATAAATATCAGATGGATCAGTTTTAACCGCCATCCAGAAACGACTTTCAGCCGAGGCGTATTCCCCTTTCTCGTAATAATCATAACCATACATCACCTCCTGCCCCGATGTGAACATGTCCGTTTTGGGTCCGCTGGTAGCACGTGAATGTTTCAGTTCTTCAATGTAGGCTTTTAACCCTTGTGCTGTTGTGCTGCTATTGTTGGTTTTGTTTTGTGCAGCGGTATTGCTGGCATTGGTTGCTGATTGTTGAGCTAAGGGGCCGGCAGTTGCAGCCTGCGGCATATCGGTGGCATATCTTATTTTCAAATTCTGGTTCAGCGCAAAAGCTTTTTGAAGAAAAGGCTGCGCCTGCTGTGCCTTATACTTGTTGTTTTGTTTTAATAGAGCTATGGCCAGCTGGTAGTTGAAATAAGGATTGGTGGAATCCATTTTCTGCGCACGCATAAAATACATTTCGGCCATATCGTAGGTACCTTTTTCAAAATAATCGAGCCCATACATAAACTCGGAACCCGCGGACATAAAGGAAGTTTCGCTGCCGCCCGAGGCAGCAGATTTTTTCATTCGGTTTAAAAAGTTATCAAGGTCGTCCTGCGCAGTGGCGCCAAAAGAAAAAAGCAGAAAGCTAAAAAGAATATAAAACGTTTTCATGGCAGTCGTTTGGTTGCCGCCAAATGTAATAAAAAGAGAACCGGATTTCAAACGTTTTGCTAATGCAGAAAGAAAGAAATGATACCCACCAGTATAAGCACAATGCCCGAGATCCGTTTTTCGTTATGCTCGATAAAGTGTGCGGGCAACAGGTTTACCCCGCGCGAGCCCAGCGTTACCAGCAGCATAATGCCGCTGATGCTAACGATGGCGTAAATAACACCCAGCAAGGTTACCAGCCCCATGCCGTACACACCGGCAGAAAGAAAAAGACTTTCCACTTCCAGGCAGGGCGACAAGAACATCATCACTATAAATATGAGTATCCAGCGCTGCTTGGAGCGTTTGTACTTTGCCACATCTTCCTGCCCGCTGTGGTGGTGGTGTGGCAGGTTTACGGTATAATAAATTAATCCGAAAACAATCAGCAGAACCGATGAAGCAATGTAAATGCTTTCACCATATTCTTCCACCAGTTCTTTACCTATAATGCCCAGCACAAAACCCAGCGCCACCGTGCCCGTAACATGGGCCAGCGCCGCCAAAAAAGTTACCAGCGTTACATCTTTACGCTTCCACCCTTCGGCACGCGCCACCGCTACCAGCGGCAGCCAGTGGTTGGGTATCAGGGCATGTACAAACGCCAGCAAAACCGTTCCGGCAATAACAGTGAACATGTATAAGTTTACAGTTTTTAGTCTAAAGTTTAAAGTTTGGTTTCCGCATGTTGAAAAGTCTGCAAAAATACAAGTAGATTTTTTTGCTGAAGCGGAACTTTACACTTTTCTATCGAAACAGGAGTTCGCAAGGCTTCAGGCCGGTATGCTTTTTAAAGGCAGTGGAAAAGTGCGAAATAGAAGAATAGCCCAGCATCATGCTTACATCAGTCACGCTCAGGCCTTTTTCATATAGCAGGTACTTAGCGTGCTCCATGCGCTGGCTCTGGTAAAATTCGAAAATGGTGGTGCCAAACAGTTCTTTAAATCCTTTTTTGAGGTAACACTCGTTAATGGCCACCTTGCGGCTCAGCTCTTTAATGGTAATAGGTTCGCCAATATGCTGTATCAGTATTTCGCGGGCCTTTACAATCTTTTCGCGGTCATCTTCATTAGCCAGAAAGCGGCAACTGATGGTATTGATCTCTTTTTCGCCCAGCATACAATCGAGGCTGTACAGCAACAGCATTTGCGTTTGCGCATTTACATAAATATTTTCCAGCGCATCGGTGTAGTTGTGCGTTAGCAGGCCTTCCAATATGGCACGGGTTCGGTTGCACAGTGGGATGGCCTTGGTAAACGAGTGGTTATGCCTAAAGGTCAATACCTCTTCTGCCAGCGTATCGTTGCTTCTTGTTTTTACCAGCTGCTGCAACAGGGTGGATGAAAAAACAAAACTCAGTACATCAATGCTTTCCACTTTCTCCTGGCAATCCACCACCTGGTGCATGGCGCACTGGTTGCAGTCCTTCGACAGCTTTGGGCAATACATGTTGCCGGTGAGGCAAAAGCGCAGCTCCAGGTAATTGTCGGCAGCGCCCGAGGCCGTATAATGATAGTGGAGGGCGCCCATATCTTCTACCAGTTGTGTGGCAGGCTTGCTGTAGCGCTGAATGGTATAGTTTACCATTTCGGGTATCTGGCGCGCGGTTTCCAGCAAAAGATTGGTATGGTCGGCAACGGCTAACATGAAATGTAGCGCAAAATTAAGGTTACAACATTAGTTTCTGCTACCTGCAAAGGTCTGTTTCGTCATTAAAATGTTATTTCTGGAGCTTTTTGTCCTTTTAATGCAAACGTCTCCTTTTCCTTTTGTCCCTGGCGGCCTTGCCGGGCTGCAAATTTTGGGCTGCAAAAGGATTGTTTACTACTTTCGCCGCTATGCAGAACAATAGTAACGGCACAACTGAGTTTCAGCATACGCTGGCATCACAGGTTTCCATCAGCGGTGTGGGTATTCATACCGGCCAAAATGTAGAAATGGTATTAAAACCTGCCGCCCCTAACAGCGGCATTGTTTTTCAGCGGGTAGACCTGCCGGGCCAGCCTACTGTAAAAGCAGATGTTGACAACGTGGTAGATACCACGCGCAGCACCACTATAGAAGCTTCGGGCGCGCGTGTAAGCACTATTGAGCACCTGATGGCGGCGCTGGTAGGCTGCGGTGTGGATAATGTGCTGATAGAAATTAACGGCGGGGAAGTGCCCATACTGGATGGCAGCTCGGCACCGTTTGTAGAGGCCCTGGAAAAAGTAGGCACCGAGCAGCAAAGCGCACCTAAAATATATTATACCCTGCAGCACAACATAACGTTTGTGGATGAGGATAAAAAAGTGGAAATGGTGGCCATGCCTTACCACGAGTACCGCATCAATACCTTAATTGATTTTAACTCGCCGGTACTGGGCACGCAGCACGCTTCCATCAAGCATATTTCCGATTTTGCCGAGCAGGTAGCGCCCTGCCGCACGTTCTCTTTCTTTCACGAGCTGGAATACCTGATTAATAACAACCTGATCAAAGGCGGCGACATCAACAATGCTATTGTGGTGGTGGACAAACCTGTAACCGACGAGCAAGTGCAGCGCATTTCAAAAGTGTTTAAAAAAGAAAATGTAAAGATTACCGAAGGCGGCATTTTAAACAACCTGGAGCTGCGCTTTCCCAACGAGCCAGCCCGGCATAAATTATTAGATGTAATTGGTGATTTAGCACTTGTAGGTTTTCCCTTCAAGGCCCACATAATTGCCAACCGTCCCGGCCATAGCAGCAACGTGGAGTTTGCCCGCAAAATAAAAGAACACATTAAGAAGAATCGTCACAAGCAGGCTATACCGGCTTACGACCCCGCCAAGCCACCGCTGTACGATGTACATGCTATTGAAAAAAAGCTGCCGCACCGCTACCCGTTTTTGCTGGTAGATAAAGTAATTGAACTGACAGAAACTTACGTGATCGCCATCAAGAATGTAACCTACAACGAACCTTTCTTCCAGGGCCACTTTCCGGGCAACTGCGTATTCCCCGGTGTGCTGCAGGTAGAAGCGCTGGCGCAGGCAGGCGGCATTCTTTGTATTCCCGACGATCCGGACCACGATTACGATACGTATTTTTTAAAGGTAGATAACTGCAAATTCAAGAATAAAGTGGTGCCCGGCGATACCATGATTTTGAAAATGGAACTGATCAATCCGGTACGCCGTGGTATTTGTGAAATGAAAGGGACTATTTTTGTGGGCGAAAAATTAGTGGCGGAAGCCGACCTGGTTGCTCAAATTGTAAAGAAACCCAAAGTAAAAGTATGATCTCACCGCTCGCTTCCATTCATCCGGCTGCAAAACTGGGCAACAACGTAACTATTGATCCATTTGCTGTTATACACGATGATGTAACCATTGGCGACGATACGCATATTATGTCGCATGCGGTTATTATGCCCTTCAGCCGTATCGGCCGGGGCTGCCAGATATTTCCAGGTGCTGTTATTGGTGCCGTTCCGCAAGATTTAAAATTCATTGGCGAAGAAACCACCGTAGAAATTGGCGACAACACCACCATCCGTGAGTACGTAACCGTAAACCGCGGCACTAAAGACAAATGGAAGACCGCCATCGGTAACAACTGCTTATTAATGGCTTATGCACACGTAGCGCACGATTGCATTATTGGCAACAACGTCATTATTGCCAACGGCGTGCAGCTGGCTGGCCACGTAGAAGTGGGCGACTATGCCAACATGGGCGGCCTGTCGGGTGCCAACCAGTTTACCCGCATTGGTGCACATACTTATATTGCAGGCCACACGGTAGTGCGTAAAGATGTACCGCCTTTTGTAAAGGCCGGCCGCGAGCCTATGAGCTATGCCGGTGTAAACATTGTAGGCCTGCAGCGCCGCAACTTTACGCCCGAGCAAATTGCTACCATCTCGCAAATCTATCACCTCCTGTTTGTGCAAAAGCTGCCAACTACAACGGCCGTAAGCATGATAGAAGAGCAGGTGCCTGATGGCGAACTAAAAACCCTTATCCTCAATTTTGTAAAAGAAAGCAAGATCGGCATCATCAAGCGCGCCTCCAAAAACGAAGGAGATGCAGATTGAGCTGAAGGGCGCCGGCAAACGTTTCAACCGCGAGTGGATTTTTCGGAAAGCAGATCTGCAGTTTAACGCCGGTGTTGCCTACGCCATTACGGGGCATAACGGCTCGGGCAAAAGCACGCTGCTACAAAGCATTGGCGGCATGCTGCAACTGAGCGAAGGCAAAATAATCTTCAACCAAAATGGCAAAGCACTGCCCGATGAAAATGTATACCGCCAGATTTCCTTTTGCGCACCTTACCTGGATGTAATAGAAGAAATGACGCTGGTGGAATTTTTGCAGTTTCACAGCCGCTTCAAAGCTTTTTTACAGGGGCTGACCATTGAAAAAATTATTGACATTATTGACCTGAATGCTGCGGCGCAAAAGCAGATCCGCTTTTACTCCTCCGGTATGAAGCAGCGCGTAAAGCTGGCGCAGGCTATTTTATCTGATACGGCGGTAGTTTTATTGGATGAACCCTGCAGCAACCTCGATGCAAAAGGCATTGCGCTCTACCATGCTTTAATAAAGGAATATTGCGGCAACCGTATTGTAATTGTTTGCTCCAACGACGAAGTGGAATACAGCTTTTGCGAAGTAAAAATTGAAATGCAGCAGTTCAAGTAGCCATCAACATTTCAAAATATTTAAAAGGGAAAAAGACATTTTACAAACGTCTTTTTTCCCTTTTGTTTTTGGATGAATAGCATTGGTGAACGTACAAGTGTGCGACGCAAGAAAAGCCGAAAAGAGATTCAACAGCTGGTTCAATAAAAAAAACAACCTTACTTAAAATAGGGTTTTGAACCATTTTTACGCCACTTCACTACAACAAAAAACCCTGCTTTTCAACAGGGCTTTTTTTAAAAGGAATTTGAGACGTTTTATTAATCTCTTGAGGCTAATTTCGACAGCAGGCGCAGCATTTCTAAATACAGCCACACCAGTGTTACCAGCAGGCCAAACGCACTGAACCATTCGTAATATTTGGGCGCGCCTTGCGCGGCACCTTGCTCTATACGGTCAAAGTCCAGAATTAAATTCAGAGCGGCAATAGCTACAATAAACAAACTAATGCCAATGCCAATCATGCTATTATCGTGCAGGTACGGCATCTGCACGCCAAACAGGCGCAGCACCAGCGCTATCAGGTAAAAAACAGCAATACCGGCCGTAGCGGTAATGATTACTTTTTTAAATGTTTGAGTAGCCTTGATGATCTGAA
>CBDTUH010000050.1:0-14431 GCA_965363375.1 uncultured bacterium | reverse complement strand
GGTTACAAAGGCGGTATCATTACCGGGCTGCTTTTGTATGCGGCAGGTGCATTCTTATTTTTCCCATCAGCACAGGCGCAAAGCTTCAATTTCTTTTTACTTTCTCTTTTTATTTTGGCCAGCGGGCTCACCTTTTTAGAAACAGCCGCCAATCCTTATGTTACCGTTTTAGGCAAGCCAGAAACGGCAGCGTTCCGCCTCAACCTGTCACAAAGTTTTAATGGGGTTGGTTCTTTTGTAGGGCCCATTATTGGGGCACAATTGTTTTTTGCAGATGAATCAACTACAGAAAGCAGCCTGCAGTCTGTTCAATATGTTTACATAATAATTGGAGTTGTTGTGTTGTTGATTGCAGGATTGTTCTGGAAGACGCCCTTGCCTGAAATAAAAGAAGAAAGAGAGTTTTCTGCACAGCAGGCCCAAGCCGGAAGCCTTTTAAGCAAACCTCATTTTGTTGCCGCAGTTGTAGCACAGTTTTTTTACGTGGCCGCACAGGTGGGTGTAGCAGCGTTATTCATCAACTTTTGCACGGAAGCCGGTGTGCAAATTGAAGCTGACGATGCGGCTTACCTGCTGTCGGTAAGCCTGGTGTTGTTTACCGTGGGCCGGTTTACAGGTACGGCATTGATGCGAAAGATAGAAGCATCCGTTTTACTCACCATTTATGCGCTTATTAATGTGGCACTTTGCGCCCTTGTGGTATGGGGCGGCAGTTGGCTTTCGGTATATGCATTAATGGCTGTTTTCTTCTTTGAATCTATTATGTTCCCTACCATTTTTGCATTGGGGATAAAAGGTCTTGGCCGTCAAACTCAAAAGGGCTCTTCGTTCATTATCATGTCAATTGTTGGAGGTGCACTGATGCCTTATTTTATGGGACTGCTGTCTGAAGAAGCAACGGCCAATGCCTATATTATTCCTCTGTTTTGTTTTTTGATAGTGGCTTGGTTTGGATGGAAAGGTCACCGACTGAATGGCGCCAAATAAGTATAATTCAATAATTTTTTTGCAGTATTCATTTTAGTAAAAGGAAAAACAGACGTTTTATAAAAAATTGAAAGTTATGTTTCGGTTAGATAATAAAATAGCTGTGATAACCGGTGGCGGCAGCGGCATCGGGCGCGCCATGGCTACCGTATTTGCAGGGCAGGGTGCGTATGTGTTTATTATAGATAATAATGAAGAAGATGCCAAAGCAGTTGTTGCCGAAATTATGCAGGCGGGTAATAATGCTTCTTACTACCGGTGTAATGTGGCCGATCAGAAAGAAGTGAAAGTGGTGATAGATGGTATTGCTGCCGATGCTGGAAAAATTGATATACTGGTCAACAATGCGGGCATAGCGCATGTGGGCAATGCAGAAACTACAAGTGAAGAAGATTTTGACCGGCTGATGAGCGTAAATGTAAAAGGCGTTTACAACGTTTTGCAGGCTGCCATTCCTTACATGAAAAATAATGGTGGAGCCATCATCAACATGGCATCCATAGCATCATCGGTAGGCCTGCCTGACCGCTTTGCTTATTCTGCCACCAAAGGAGCTGTAGTAGGCATGACGCTTTCCACTTCTAAAGATTACCTGGCTTATAACATCCGCTGCAACTGCATTTCGCCGGCACGGGTGCGCACACCTTTTGTGGATGGATTTTTGAAAAATAATTATCCCGGAAAGGAAGAAGAGATGTTTGAAAAATTGTCTAAAACACAACCTATCGGCCGCATGGCGCAGCCTGAGGAAGTGGCCGGTTTGGCGCTGTACCTGTGTAGTGATGAAGCTTCTTTTATTACCGGTTGCGATTATCCCATCGACGGCGGATTCATTCACCTGAACAACTAATGCATGATAAAGAAAACAAGATTTGTTCTGCTATTTTTAATTTGCTTTTCGCAAATGCTGCATGCCCAAGATGGTACAAAGCGGTACTTGCCTTCGGATGCCATACGCGCAGCGCAAAAAGAATTTCAGGATAGCCGCTACGGCCTTTTCATTCACTGGGGGCCATCCAGCCTGCTGGGCGCCGGCGAATGGGTGATGAACAACCGAAACATTCACGTAAACGATTATAGTCGGCTGCAATTATTTTTCAATCCAATAGATTTTGATGCAGCAGAATGGATAGGACTGGCTAAAAAAGCAGGCATGAAATACATCACTTTCATTACGCGCCACCACGATGGTTTCAGCAATTGGGACACTCAAGCCTCTAACTGGAAAATAACGAACACGCCTTTTGGAAAAGATGTATTACAGGAGCTGGCGGAAGAATGCCGGCGGCAAGACATAAAGCTTTTTTTATACTATTCGCTGCTCGACTGGTTCCGCGATGATTACCCGCACGAAACCGGAAGAACAGGGAAAGGTACAGGCCGCACTGGCAAAGGAGATTACAACAGTTATTTCCAATTTATGAAAACGCAACTTAGCGAACTGCTCACCAACTATGGGCCTATTGCGGGCATCTGGCTCGATGGGCATTGGGACCAAACGGCCGTGGAAGGTGCATCTGACCGCAGCTCGCGTATTGACTGGCGGTACGATGAACTTTATGCGCACATACACAACCTGCAGCCGCAATGCCTTATTGGCAACAATCATCACCTTGCGCCTTTTCCCGGCGAAGATTTTCAGATGTTTGAGCGCGATCTGCCCGGTGAAAATACCTCAGGGTACAATTTTCAATCCGCATCTAACCTGCCGCTGGAAACATGCGAAACCATTAACGGCAGCTGGGGTTACAACATTACAGACAGAAGTTATAAATCCACTAAACAAATTATTCATTACCTGGTAGCTGCTGCCGGCCGTAATGCCAATCTGCTGCTGAACGTAGGCCCTATGCCCAATGGAGCGATACAAGCAGAATTCAGGGATACTTTGTCGAAAGCAGGTTTGTGGTTGCAGCAATATGGTCACACTATTTACGGAAGCCGTGGTAATGTAATGCCGCCGCAGCCATGGGGCGTAGCTACAGCAAAAGGTAAAATGATATATGTGCACTGGCTGAAGCCCGCCGCGCAGGGATATCTTTTTTTGCCCGGCATAAAGCAGCTGGTAAAAGGCGCCACTTTGTTAAGCGAAGGCACACCCGTAAAGTTTAAGCAGCAGCCGGAAGGTATTTTTATTGATACCCAAGGCGTGCCGGTAGATAGAATTAATACGATTATACAACTGGAATTAAAATAAAGAATTTTAAGCAATGAAATTATTTCGCTGGAAAGATGAAACAGGTGTAAAGCCAGGGCTTATTATTGATGATGTTTGGTATGATGCTTCGGCGTTTGGAGAAGATTATGGAGAAACTTTTTTTCAAACCGATGGCTTGCAGCGGCTGCAAGCTTTTGCTGAAGCCAAAAGGGATTTAAGACGTTTGGATGGTGTTATTCAACTGGCACCACCGGTAGCGCGCCCATCAAAAATTATTTGCATTGGCTTAAACTATAGCGATCATGCGGCAGAAATCGGCGCAGCCATTCCGCAGGAGCCTATTGTTTTTTTTAAATCCACATCATCACTTGTAGGGCCCAACGATAATTTGGTATTGCCGAAAGGAAGTGAAAAAACCGATTGGGAAGTGGAGCTGGCTGTAGTGATACAAAAAAAGGCAACTTATGTAGGTGAAGAAGATGCGATGAATTATGTGGCGGGATATTGCCTGCACAACGATTACAGCGAGCGGCATTTTCAGCTGGAGCGCGGCGGCCAATGGGTAAAAGGAAAAAGCTGTGATACGTTTGCGCCACTGGGACCTTTTATGGCTACGCCGGATGAAGTAGATGTTGATAATTTACGCCTGTGGCTATCGGTTAACGGAAAAAAAATGCAGGATGGAAATACGTCTAATTTAATCTTTAAAATTCCATTCCTTGTTTCCTACCTCAGCCAGTTTATGACGCTGTTGCCCGGCGATGTTATTTCTACGGGCACACCTGCCGGCGTGGGCCTGGGCATGAATCCGCAGGAATATTTAAAAGAAGGAGATGTGGTGGAACTGGGTATTGACGGATTGGGAAGCAGCAAACAACACGTAGTAGCCTATCAACCTTAAAGCAAATGCAACAGTCAAAACGATACGCACTAACGCTGGACCTGAAAGATGACAGCAACCTGATTGCAGAATATGAAGCTTACCACCGCGCTGTGTGGCCCGAAATAGTAAAAACCATTAAAGATGCAGGCATTGTTGAAATGGAAATATTCCGCTGGGGCAATCGCTTGTTTATGATAATGGAAGTAGACGAAAATTTTTCGTTTGAAGCGAAGGCTGCATCCGATGCTGCTAACCAAAAAGTGCAGGAGTGGGAGAGGCTAATGTGGAATTACCAGCAAGCGCTGCCCGGCGCGCTCCCTGGAGAAAAATGGCAATTGATGAAACCTATCTTTTTACTTTCAAAACAAAGGGAAGACTAATACATGCGCATAGATGTCCACCAGCATTTCTGGAAATTTAACCCCGTTCGCGACAGCTGGATTGGTAATGCCATGCGTGTGCTGCAAACCGATTTTTTGCCGGCAAAATTAGAGCCCCTGTTGCAGCAACACTGCTTTGATGGATGCGTAGCCGTGCAGGCCGACCAATCGGAGGCGGAAACAGAATTTCTGTTGCAGTTGGCAGAAGAAAATACCTTTATTAAAGGCGTGGTTGGATGGATAGACCTGCAGAATAATAAAGTAAAAGAAAGGTTAGAATATTTTTCTCAGTTTAAAAAGCTGAAAGGTTTTCGCCACATTGTGCAGGCAGAACCGGATGACCAATTTATGTTGCAACCTGCTTTTATGCGGGGTATTGCACTGTTGCAACAGTATGGTTTTACGTATGATATTTTAATTTATCCAAAACAGTTGGCGTCAGCAGAAGCATTGGTTTCAAAATTTAAGGATCAAAAATTTGTGGTTGACCATTTGGCGAAGCCGTATATAAAAAGCGGTGATATTGAAGAATGGAAAAGGGATTTAAGACGTTTGGCGCAGCATCCCAATGTGTATTGCAAAGTATCCGGAATGGTAACAGAAGGGGATTGGCATCATTGGAAGGAAGAAGCTTTCTGGCCTTACCTGGATGTGGCTGTTGAAGCATTCGGCACAAAACGCTTGCTGTATGGGTCGGACTGGCCGGTGTGTTTACTGGCCGCTACTTACACGCAGCAATTCAATATTGCTCAAAAGTATTTTAAGACGTTTTCCGAGTGGGAGCAGGCACAGGTGTTTGGTGGCAATGCGCAGCGCTTTTATAGCCTTTAAATTGTTTGTATATGAACTTGCAGTTGAAAGATAAAATCATAATTGTAACCGGCGGTGCAAAAGGCATTGGCAACGGCATAGTAAAAGTGCTGGCAGAAGAAGGCGCTGTACCGGTAATTGTAGGACACAATAAAGAAGATAATGAAAAAGCTGTAGCTGAAATTGAAGGAAGAAACGCTAAAGCTTTTGCTGTTTTTGCAGAACTGACAAAGCCTGAAGATTGCGCACGTGCTGTTGCTGAAGTACTGGAAAAGTTTGGAAGAATAGACGGGCTGGTAAATAACGCGGGTGTAAATGATGGAGTAGGATTGGAAAGCGGCAATTATGAAAAGTTTATGGCATCGCTGCACAGGAACGTAGTGCATTATTACCTGCTGGCGCACCACGCGCTGCCCGCGCTGAAAGCATCGAAAGGCGCCATTGTAAATATTGGTTCCAAGACAGCAGAAACAGGGCAAGGCGGTACATCCGCTTATGCCGCAGCCAATGGCGCGCGCAACGCACTCACGCGCGAGTGGGCGGTGGAGTTGTTGAAATATGGCATCAGGGTAAATGCCGTGATTGTGGCCGAAGCCTGGACGCCGCTGTACGAAAAATGGATCAGCACTTTGCCCAACCCTGAAGAGAAACTAAAACAAATAACGTCTAAAATTCCTTTTGATAAACGCATGACCACGACAGAAGAAATTGCTAATACGGTGGCGTTTTTACTTTCCGAAAAAAGCAGCCACACCACCGGGCAATTAGTTCATGTGGATGGTGGTTATGTGCATTTGGATCGGGCGCTGCTGTAAAGTTTTTAAAAGAAAAAAGAAACGTTTTTTGGAAATGAAAAATGTAAAAACATAAAAGGAAAAAGAGACGTTTTAAAATCAATATTGACTATCACAAAAAATTATTTACCTGTTGCATAATGACAAGATTCATTCTTCTGCTAATTGGTTTTGCACTTCATACATGTCTTTGGGCGCAGGCCGATGTGCAGTTGTATTTCGATGCACCGGCTACACATTTTACACAATCATTACCCCTGGGCAATGGCCGGCTGGGCGCTATGGTTTTTGGCGGTACTACTACAGACCGCATTGTGCTCAACGAAATATCCATGTGGTCGGGTGGGGTAGAAGATCCTAACCGCAAAGAGGCTCACGAAGCTTTGCCTCAAATACAGAAATTGTTGCAGCAAGAAAAGAACAGAGAAGCGCAGGAATTGCTGCAGCAAAAGTTTACGGCTGCGGGTAAAGGCTCGGGACATGGCAACGGTGCTAATGTAAAGTTTGGTGCTTATCAAACCCTGGGCGATCTGTTAATTACCTACCACGATACGGCAGCACTGCTTACGAATTATAAACGGGTTTTACAGATTGATAAGGCATTGGCCATTACTGAATGGACGCGCAATGGTGTGCGTTATCAACAGGAAGTGTGGGTGAGTCATCCGCAACAGGTAATAGTAGTAAAACTGAAAACAGACAAATCAAATGCATTAAATTTCGACATAGCATTAAACCGTAAGGAACGCGCCACCTACAAAGCCGAAGGCAATGCGCTTACCATGCGGGGGCAGCTGAATGGAGGCGATGGCGATGCCGGAATTAAATATGCGGCTTTTGCAAAATTGATAACCACCGATGGAAAAATTACAACACACAACAACAGCTTACAGATAAAGGGAAGTACGGAATGCATTATTGTAATCAGTGCCGCAACTGACCTTGACTGGCCGCAGGTAGAAGTGCGCGGGGCTGATCCGTTGCCGGTGGCAAAAGGCTATGTTGATGCTGCATCTCGCATGACAGCACCTGCTTTATTCAGCAATCATATAAAAGATTTTCAATCATATTTTAATGCCTGCCGGCTACATCTAACCGCTGCACCCGATACGGCATTAAGTAGTGTAACCACGCCACAAAGGCTGCTACGCTATGCAGCCGGTGCAGCAGATGTGCACCTGCCCGCGCTGTATTTTAATTTTGGCCGCTACCTGCTTATTTCCAGCTCGCGGCCGGGCGGCTTGCCGGCCAATCTGCAGGGCCTTTGGGCCGAAGAATACCAAACCCCATGGAATGGCGATTATCACCTCAACATCAATGTGCAGATGAACTACTGGCCGGCAGAAGTAACCAACATGGCGGCGCTGCATCAGCCTTTGATACAGTTTACAAAACAGCTAGTAGCACCCGGACAAAAAACTGCGCAGGCTTACTACAACAGCAAGGGCTGGGTGGCACATGTTATCTCCAACCCGTGGAAGTTTACAGCGCCCGGCGAAGGTGCCTCGTGGGGCTCCACGCTTACGGGCGGCGCCTGGCTTTGTCAACACTTGTGGCAGCATTACCAGTTCTATCCTGATAAGAAGTATCTGGCTTCCATTTATCCTGTGCTAAAAGGTGCTGCGCAGTTTTATACAGGTATTTTAATAGAAGATCCTAAAACAGGCTGGCTGGTAACCGCACCTTCTAACTCACCGGAAAATACCTACATCACGCCCGATGGCTTTCGCGGGCAAACCACCATGGGGCCAACTATGGACATGCAGATCGGCCGGGAGCTGTTAAGCAACACCATTGCAGCGGCCACTATTTTAGGTGTTGATAAAAGCTTTAGCGATACGCTGCAAAACATCATCCAAAAATTGGCCCCTAACCAAGTCAGTAATCGGCATGGCGGCCTGCAGGAGTGGCTGCGTGATTATGCCGAGGCTGAGCCGCAGCACCGACATATATCGCATTTATATGGCCTTTACCCTTACGATGAAATTAATGAACTGGATGCACCCTGGCTGATGCCCGCGGCACGCAAAACCCTGCAGCTGCGTGGCGATGGTGGCACCGGTTGGTCGCGTGCATGGAAGGTGGCTTTCTGGGCCCGCATGCAAGATGGGGCCCAGGCATTGAAAATTTTTAAAGGACTTTTGGCTCCTGCTTTTGAAGTAGAAAATGGCATTTATAAAAACAAGGGCGCCGGCACTTATCCCAACCTTTTTTGCGCGCATCCGCCGTTCCAGATAGATGGCAATTTTGGCGCTACCGCCGGCATTGCCGAAATGTTGCTGCAAAGCCATGGACGCGAAATGGTGATACGTTTTTTACCAGCCCTGCCAACAGAATCAGCATGGCGCAATGGGAGCATAAAAGGCATGCGCGCACGCAATGGTTTTAGAGTAAACATGCAGTGGAAGGAGGGAAGTTTGGTGAATGCAGAAATAATTTCAAGCTCGGGAAAAGAAGCTGTAGTACAGTTGCCGGCTGGGATGGCTGTTTACAACAGCAATGGACGAAAATTGAATGCGCAAATGCTGCGGGGTAATATCGTTCAATTCAAAACAAAAAAAGGGAGGCGGTATTTAGTGCGGTAAAGCAGGTCACCAGTTTTTAAAAGAAAATAGAGACGTTTTAGAAAAATGAAAAATGAAAAATGTAGAAGGACAAATGCTGTGGCTTAACGAACCTCAAATGTTTGTAGAATTTAAAAGGAAAAAGAGACGTTTTTAATTTTCAATTCGTAATGCTGGGCGGTAAGGTAGAAAATGCAGCCAGCGACTTTTATTTTCAGAAGAAAGGTGGTAATTTTTAAGTGTGTTTTTTGGCAAAGCGTTTGATTTAAATTTAGCAAACTGTGGCCTATGCATTTATTGCACTTAACCGATGCCTTTACTCAAACGGTTCAAGCCCTGTCGGCACTTATTGCAATTGTGATAGCCGTCTTTTTCATGGCCGCTTACAAAAAATACATGGCTCAAATGCAGCGCAACGACCTGCTCGACCATTTCCTCAATGATTGAAAAACGTCTTTTTCCCTTTTACATTTTTAATTCTTCATTACCGGCCAAACGTCTCTTTTTCCTTTTGATGCCTTATTTCTTTTTTCGATATTGCATTTTTACATTGCCTACGCCTTCCTGCACCATACCAATTTTGCGGGCTGCTTTTTTCGATAAATCAATATGCCGGCCGGCCACAAAAGGGCCGCGGTCGTTGATGCGCACTTTTACCGAGCGGCCATTGCGCAGGTTGGTAACTTTTACAATGGTGCCAAAAGGCAGGGTTTTGTGCGCGGCTGTTTTTTTACGGTTGCGGAAAACTTCACCGTTGGCGGTTTTGCGGCCGTTGAATTTATCGGCATAGTAAGACGCCTTGCCCGTTTCGGTAATTTTAGGTGCGCATGATGCCAATAATAACAGAAGAAAAAAGAAAAGGAGCACTTTCATGCAGCCAAATTACGCTAAACGATACTTACAAATGGAGAGGAGAAACATTGGTTTTGCAAAACGTCTCTTTTCCCTTTTAAAACAAAAACATCTTTTGCTGCAACTAAAATTGTAACAGCAAAAGATGTTTTCTGAATTGTTCCTGAAAAATATTTAGCGCGTTCCGCTGTTGCGGCTGCGGTCGTCACTGCTGCCGGTATCGCGGCCTTCTTTTATACCCTGCGTGGCTTTGTTGCGCGCCTTTTCTGCTTCGCTGCCGCTATCCAGCTGGTCGGCGCTGCCGCGGTCTTTGCCAATGTTCTGCGCTTCTTCTTCCAGCATGTTTCCCTGCCCGGGGCGCACGCTGTCTGCATCCATTATTTCACCGCTATCCATGCCGCGTCCATCGCTACCTGCCTCTTGCCGGCTGCGGTTGCCTTGGTTACTTTGTGTATCCTGACGGATGTTTTCTTCCGCCTGTGCACGGGCACTTTGGGCATCGGTATCGTTACCGGCAAAGCGGCCTGCGTTATCTGCTTCTTCAAACCTTTTCTGCGCTTCACTCTTCCTCATTTTATCGCTGCTGTTACTTTGTGGCATAAGCTTCTGTTTTTAAGTTTTACTAATAACAGAATGCGCAGCAGTTTTCATGCCTAAACAGCGGGCGCTGCATTAAAAAAGTAGCGCAGGCCTTTGCTTCAGCGTATCAAAAACGTCTCTTTTTCCTTTTAATAAAAGAGGCTATAAAACAGAAGTGATGTTTTGCTTGCTGATGAACTGGTCTGCTTTGCGGTAGTGCAGCAGGTAAGATAAAAACAAGCGCAGGTTGCTGATGGCTTCGCCTAAAAGAGTGGTTTTTTGCTTTTTCATGTTCATGGTGTTTAAGGGTTTTGGTCGGTTTCTATATAATGCTCGCCTAAAAATATTTGGCTGATGGCAGCGGTGTATAGCTCCAGTTGTTTGTGGTGTTCTGTGCTTTCGGCTTCGGTATAATCTTCAGGTCTTTTATTGCCGGGAAATTCTACAGTAATCACGCGGATGGCTTTTCGCTGGTATTGCTGCTCCACATCGCACACGCCGGTAGAAGCCCAGGCTCCCAGCGATACGCCCGCACCACGTTTGTTGGGCAGGCTGCTGCCATGCAGGGCTCTTTTTTGCACTGTGCCTTTGGGCGCAATGGCGGGGTCGCTACTGTACAGTGCCGTAGGGCTGCTGTCAATAGCATTGCCTTTTACATTGCCGCCTTGCTGGTGTATGTAAGCCGCCATGCTGATGGCCAGCAGGCTGTCGGTTTGGTAGCCCAGCGCAATGCCCTTGCAGTCGGTGCGCGGGTCGGCAAAAATACCGGCCTTGGCGGTGTTGCGGATGGCGTGCACGTTTACAATACGGTCGGGAACATAATCCTGTATCAGCTGCAGCAGCATCCGGTTTTCTTTTTCTATTTCGCGGGTAATAAAGTCAAAAGGTTTGTTTTCGTTGTAGGCTTTGCCCAGCGGCGGCATTTGCCGGTTGGGGTCGGGCAGCTGCTCATGTGTGTAGCGGCCAATATTTTTGGTAGAGCCAATTTCATCAGCATGCAGGGCGGCCTGCGCGGCATTGTCCGGAAAAAGGCAGGGAACCACCACCACCGAATAGTACGGCACTACGCCGCTGGAAAGATCGGCCACCAGTTTTTTTACCACTTCTATAGCCGAAAGCTCTGAACCGTGCACACCGCCAATGACCAGCGCTTTTTTGGTGCTGCTGCCGGGAAAATAATACACCTCCACAGGCCTGTTGTGCTGGGTAAAACCTAAAATGGCTTTTGCGGGACGCTTACTTTCGGTTAATGCAGAAATGGAAACCAGCGCCGAGCGGAACTGAAACTGTTTAACAGCTTTGCTAATGCCAACCGGCAGGGTGCTGTCGGGGGCTGCGGCCGGCTGCGCCTCCAGCGATGCAAAGGTAGCCGCAAAGGGTGCCTGTGCGGAGGCGCTAAGAAGCAGCCCTATGGCTACCGAAAATAAAGCAGTCAGTTGTTTCATTGTAGCAATACCTGTAAGTACTCAAAATGTGTTTGGTTCTGGTGTTTTCGGTAAGGTTAAGAGGGCGCCTGCCGGCAGTGCCGGGTGCGGTCAACAGATTCAAAGTAATTGGAAATGTCTTGTTTTGGTTTTTAAAACACAGGAATGTTTTAATGCAGTACAAATATCTATAAGAAAGATCAACTTTAAAACAAGTTATGGAATGAATTGCTGAATCGCAAACATGAACTGCCCTTATTTTTTTGTAAAACAGCCATTAGCTGCTTAGTGGTTCTTTAGCCCGGCTAAGTATTTCTATTTAAAGTTAAAAAAATGTGCTGGTACAGCAGGCTGAACACCAATGTTGGGGCGCCCTATTGTAAATATTAGTAATACCTTTAGTCTTCCATTATCCTTGTTTAACTAAAGTTCCGGTTCGAGATGAATAACCAAAACTGTAAGGCTTCCCTCCGGCCTTTTTTCTTCTATAATTTATGGTGCACTGCCACCTTTAAAACGTCTGTTTTTTCTTTTGCCATTTTATTGATATTGCTGCCCGGCCACTTGCTGGCACAGGCTGTTACCGGCATTGTTACCGACTACCGCGGTTATTGGAAGACAAGTTACGGCGCGCACAGCCCTTTTATGCCCAACCTCAGCCACAACCTGCTGGCTTTTACCTACAACGGGCGCCAATATTCAACGGGTGTTAATGACGAGCTGCTGCACCAGAAAGGTGAGGTTTTTACCGCTGCTGACTTTTGGTGCCTGCCCGTAGGCGCCATTACCGGCGAGCTGACCGACAATACAAAAATTGGCCTTGCGGCGCTGAACGATGGTGTAGCCAACGGCGCCAGTAATCCTGCCCCCGAAAACGATATGGTGCGTTACCTTACCGATGGCATCAAAGGGCTCGACATTGGCACCTGCGTAGCCAACCTGCCCGTGGGTTTCATGAACTTTTATGTACACAGCATCAACGCTTCGGAAATTGGCGATGGCAAACCCGACATACTAGTAACACAAGTGGCCGACCCTACCGGTAACTATTACGACCGCTACGAGTTTACCGATGCCAATGGCAACCGCGTAGGTACTTATAAAGACATTGTTTTTACCAACATTAATATTATTGGCGAATGGCTGGGCGATTTTTACGAAGCCAACCGTTGGCCCATGGAACTGGTGGCACCATTTATTCATACCAAACGCCCTATACGCCTGTGGGCCGCTGACCTCAGCGAGTTTGGGCTCAACAGCAGCAACATTGGCATTATACGCAATTTTAAAATCAACCTGAGCGGCCGAAGCGACGTAGCTTTTGTGGCTTACAACCGCAACGGCATGGGCATTGGCGTGCTGCCGGTAACCATTACTTCATTTACCGCGGTGGCGCAGCAGGGTAGCGTGCAGCTGCAGTGGAAAACCGGCACCGAAAGAGAGGCTAATCGTTTTGTGGTAGAGCGCAGCGCTGATGGTATTCATTATACTGCTATAGGCATCGTTAAGGGCCATGGCAACAGCAATACCGAACGTAACTATACTTTTACCGATAGCCAACCCCTGAGTGGCGTTAGCTATTACCGCCTGAAGCAGGTAGACAACAATACGGCCTTTGCCTATAGCAAGGTGGTTTCTGTTAAACGAGACGTATCTGCGCAGGTGCAGGTGTATCCCAATCCCGGCAGGGGCGTGTTTACTGTAAGCCATCCAAAAGCGGCTGCCGCGCAAAAGCTGCTGGTTTACAATGCCTACGGCGCATTGGTAGGCTTTAAAATAGCTGCGCCCGGCACACAGCAAACCTCTATAGGCCTGGGGCATTTGCCGGCAGGTGCTTATTACCTTACTTTTTTCCAAAACGGTGCCTTAAGCAGCGCGCAGTTCTGTATCAGCAAATAAGGTTTTTAAAAGGAAAAAGAGACGTTTTTAGAAGACTTAAAAACACCTGTAAAACGGGTGTTTTTTTATGAAAGGCTGTCCAAAAGAAAACGCCGGAGATAAAAAGGATTTTAAGTTTTTTGAATCTATATTTGTTAAAGCACAGGAAACAAATTCAATACCTGATCTTTTTATGAAAAACACACTTTTTACAGCACTGGCAGCCGCTGCCGCACTACTAATAACAAGCTGCGCCAACAATGCCGCTATGGAAGATAACAACAGCGACAGCATCGGCAACCCTACAGCTGAAACAACCGCCACTACAGCCCAAAACACACCTGCAACGCCCAGCCTGGATACAGCCAATTACAACCGGCTGCTGCAGCATATGAGTAATGGCGACACTACCGGCCGCTGGCCCGTAAAGGCCGACTACCCGCTGCCTGGGGCTGTATTACCTTTTAACCGGATTATAGCTTATTATGGAAACCTGTACAGTACCCGCATGGGTGCACTGGGCGAGTTTCCCAAATACGAAATGTTTAAAAAACTGCAGGCCGAAGTGGCCAAGTGGACCGCTGCCGACAGCACCATGCCTGCTATACCCGCGCTGCACTACATAGCCGTAACGGCGCAGCAGGAGCCGGGCAAGGCCGGCAAGTTTCGCCTGCGCATGCCCTTTAGCCAGATTGATACGATTGTGGCTTGGGCCAAGGAAATTGATGCGCTGGTATTTATCGACATACAGGTGGGCCTGAGCACCCTGCAACAGGAAATGCCTGAGTTTGAAAAATACCTGGCCATGCCCAATGTGCACTTTGGTATTGACCCCGAGTTTTCGATGAAAGGCGGCCAGCGCCCCGGCACCGTTATCGGCACTTTTGATGCGGCCGACATTAACTACGCAACGGAATACCTGGCGAGCGTTGTAAAAAAATACAACCTGCCGCCCAAGATTTTAGTGGTGCACCGCTTTACCGGCCCGATGGTTACCAACACCAAAAACATTAAGCTGCGCCCCGAGGTGCAGATAGTGATGGACATGGATGGCTGGGGTATTCCGGCTAAAAAAATAAACACCTACCGGCAGTTTATTTACCCGCAGCCGGTGCAGTTTAC
>CBDTUH010000049.1:0-14449 GCA_965363375.1 uncultured bacterium | reverse complement strand
GAACCGCCTGTTCGTGTACGACATTGTAGCCCGCTACAAACCCGTAAAAGACCAGCTGCTGGAAATGTTTGACCAGATACAGGATGTGAAATACATGCTGGATGCCAACACGCTATTGATAAGTGCGGTAAAAAGCGGCCAGACCGACCTCTTTGTGTACAAAATAGACAAAGAAACCGTTACACAAATTACCAATGATGTGTACGACGACCTCGATGCTTCGTTCGTGGCTTTTCCCAACAAAACCGGTATTATCTTCTCCTCCAACAGGCCTAACGCTACGGCGCTAGACAGCGACACGGCCATGCCCGCACCCAACTACAATATCTTTCTGGTAGACAACTGGAACAATTCCGACTTCAAGCAAATTTCACAGCTCACCAATGTTAAGTTTGGCAACGCCCGCTTTCCATCGCAGTACAACACGGCGCACTTTACATTTGTGAGCGATGAAAACGGTATCAACAACCGCTACGCCGGCTTCTTTAGCACCGAGCGTGCCGGGCTGGATACGCTGGTGTACATTGGCGATGAAGTGCTGCGCAACCCGCCGCCTTCAGAAGTGGACAGCCTGTTAAGAGAATGGGACAAAACGGACATTGATTCGGTAGGCTTCTTTTCCGTAACCAACGATTCGGCTTATGTTTTCCCGCTTAC
Source organism: uncultured bacterium (assembly GCA_965363375.1). Lineage (GTDB taxonomy): Bacteria > Bacteroidota > Bacteroidia > Chitinophagales > Chitinophagaceae > Flavisolibacter. The sequence goes on along the minus strand of CBDTUH010000049.1, from coordinate 13,792 downwards.
CAACTACCAAAGCTCCCTGCTGGAAACCCGCACCGCCGGCGACCAGAACCTGGTGAGCGAGGTAACACGCCAAGGCGACTTTAAATTTTTGTACCGCCTGCGGGTAGATGAAAATACACTGCGCCGCCGCAATGTAACGGCGCGCCCTACGGAGTTTATGAAAAAGAGGATGGAGCAAGCGCGGCTTGCCAACAGGCAAACCCAAATGGCCACGCTGCCAACAGATACCATCAAGCGCGCCGATGACTTTTTCATCAACGAGTTTAACGACGAGCAGCAGCAAACCGACACTACTTCTCAACTTGGCCGCGTGTTCCCCGCAGAAGATATTTCGGAAGAGCCGGTGCTGAAAAAGGCCAAGCTGTTTGAATACCGCCCGCCTAAGTTTTTTAACGATTACGTGGTGGCCGGCCTTAACAACGCCGTTTATTTAGTGAACAAATACCAGCCTTACGCCGGTGGTGCAGGGCCCATCTCGCTGTCGAACAACAATGAGCTGAGCGGCCTGATACGCATGGGTACGGCCGATTTATTTGAAGATTTTAAAATCAGCGGCGGCTTCCGCCTGGCTACCAACCTCCGCGATAATGACGTGCTGTTTGAATTTACCAACCTGCGCCGCCGCTGGGATTGGGGCTTTACCTACTACCGCAGCTCCGCCGAGGTCAACTTCCAGGTAAATCAAAGCGACTTCTGGCCCGGCAAGCAACACTCCAACTATTACCTGGGCCGCGTGCGCTATGCGCTGGACCGTGTGCGCAGCATTCGCGCCACCATCGGCCCCCGCTTCGATCGCTCCATACTTTCTGCCACTAGTGTAGATGCGCTGAAAGCAGAAGACCAAAAGCAAGTATGGGGACAGGTAGCGCTGGAGTATGTGCACGACAATACTGTTACGCCCACTACCAACATCTGGCATGGCCTGCGCTACAAAGCCTATATCGACTGGTTCTCCTTTATGAGCGGGCAGCGTGCTGATCCTTCACTGGGCAAACTGATGTTTAACGTTGGTGCCGATGTGCGCCACTACCTGCCCATTTACCGCAACATCATTTGGGCCGTGCGCGGCGCTACCGACTTTAGCTGGGGCGACCAAAAAGTGGTGTATTACCTGGGCGGCGTGGATGGTTGGCTGAAGTTTAGAGACAATGAAAAATACGACCCCAATACCAATGAGCTGGTTGGCTACCGCTATTTTGAAGCCGGCGAAGCCAACCGCCCCGCGCCTGATAACAACTACGCATATCAGTCGCTGGCCGTAAACCTGCGCGGCTTCCGCCAGAACATTGCCAATGGCAACAATGCTTTGGTCATCAATTCCGAAATTCGCGTGCCGGTGTTCAGCACCTTTTTTAACCGCCCCATCAACAATGCGTTTTTGCGCAACTTCCAGGTGGTGCAGTTTATAGATTTAGGAACTGCCTGGAACGGTACGTATGGTAAAATTGAACGTCCATCCAGTTCGTACGGTGCCGGACCTGTAACCGTGAAATTAAAATCGGGCGGTATTGGCCCTTTTGCCGGCGGCTATGGCTTTGGTGCGCGCAGCACGCTGCTGGGTTACTTTGTACGTTTTGATGCGGCCTGGCAGATGAACGGCTTTTTCCGCGGCAAACCACAAACCTATATTGGACTGGGACTTGACTTTTAAAAACGTTTCAAATCCCTTTTGATAGATAACAAAAAAGAGCTGCCCCGTGCAGCTCTTTTTTTTGTTTGAAGATTCATAGCTGATAGTACATAGAAATAGCAAAACGTCTCTTTTCCCTTTTAAATCTTATCTAAACTTATCAATCATTTCGAAACGTCTCTTTTTCCTTTTGCCTTTACTTATTGGGCCTCACTTTTAACTTCTGACTTTCTTTTCAAACGTCTCATTTTCCTTTTAACATCACCATCTCTACCCTGCTTGTTTTATATTTATCAAAAAATAATCAGATGGGTCAATCGCGCAGAAAATTTGTAAGCCTGGCTGGCACCTTGCTGGCCGCCGCACCATTAACCGCTTCGGCCACGGCAACCGCAAAGCCGGATAAGATGAAAAACAGATTCATTCATCATGTGTACTTCTGGCTGAAAAACAACAGCAGTAAGCGGGACAAACAAAAGCTGGTGGAAGGCCTGAAAAAGCTGACTGAAATAAAATCGATCGACATGTATCATATTGGCCAGCCGGCCGAAACCAATCGTGAAGTGATTGACAGCTCGTACTCGCTTTCGTGGATGCTGGTGTTTAAAAACAAAGAGGCACAGGACCGCTACCAGGATGATCCCATTCACCTGGATTTTGTAAAAGAATACAGCCACCTGTGGAGCAAGGTAGTGGTGTACGATTCGGTAGATGTGTAGTGAAAATTGCCCGCTATAAACAGCTATAAAATATAAAAGGGAAAAGAGATGTTTTATTGACGAACTACAATTTAAGATTTACGATTTAGCTGAAAAGCGAGAAATAAAAAGTAGACGTTTTGCAGTTGCATTTAGTGCCATTTATAAAAGGGAAAAGAGACGTTTTAGAAACGTCTCTTTTCCCTTTTAAATTTTAATTGTTTTTATAAGCGATGGTATTTTTGTGTGTTCTTTCCCGTATCAGTTGATCTTTATGTTCAATCAATTTTGCTGTCTCTTTAGGCGCTTGTTTCAGCAGGTCAAAAGCATCGTACAACCCGCCGGTGGCGGTGTAAGCCCTGAATTCAATTTTATCTGCACTTACGTTTACCACCTGAAAGAGTTGCGTGTTTTCACCTTTACGCTGCAGTTGAGCCGCATAGTTTTTCCACGGGGCGTCTTTAAAATAATACATGTTGCCACCACTGACAGAAACCACATACACAGGGCCGCCGGCCTTTTGCTTTACTGCCTGCCCTCTTGTATAAGTATGCTCGTGGCCGGTCAGTACTAGGTCTACACCATACTTTTCAAAAATGGGTTGCCAAAGGGTACGGAGTTCTTTATTATCATCGTGGTTGGCTGCTGAATACACCGGGTGGTGAAAGGTAACCACTGTCCACTTTTGCCTGTTCTGTTGCAGCACAGTTTCCAGCCATTGAGCTTGTTGCTTCAATTGTTCATTGGAGTTGAGCATGATGAAACGTACGCCCTGGTAGTCGAAATAATAAGCTTGTTCCTTCAGCCCTTCAGGGCCGTTTTGTGGCAATGCAAACTGCTGGTTCCACTGTACAGAAAATTTGCGATTTCCGGCTTTGTGCTCATTGTGGGTGTAGCCGCCATACTCGTGGTTGCCGGGCGCCGGCATGTGTGCCAAAGAAGCGTACAGCCAGCTGCCGGCGGCAAACCATTCGTGCCATTGCTTTTCGTTGTGCGCGCCGTGCACCAGGTCGCCAGCATACAACGCCAGCCGCGCATCCGGTGCTTTCTTGTATGCATTGCGCAGCAGCATTGAAAAATTTTCGAGAATGGAATTTTGTGCATCGCCAAAATACAAAAATGTAAAAGGCTTATTGGTAGCGGCGGCTGTTTTAAAATGATGCCATTCGCTCCAGTGCGTGCCATCGCCTACGCGGTAGGCATAGGTGGTATCGGGCAGCAGGTTGGTAAAAGTTGCGGAATGATGGTTGGCAACACTCCCGGCACTTTCAATATCCTGAGCATCTAAGCGTTTTGTCTCTGCTTTGTACTCCTTTGCATTTTTATAAAAACGTGGTGCTGCATCTGCAATGGCTAGTTGACCCATTGCATGTCTTACCGTTGTGTCGGTGCGCCAAGTAACATTCATGGTGCCGGCGTTTGCTGCATTGTTTAAAATAATGTGGTCGGGAACAGAAGTAGCCAAACCCCACGCCGCAGGCCGGCCAGGCATACGCGGCGGCTTTGCTTTACCCGGACTATATAGTTTGAAAGAAAGAAAAGCAATCACCAATAATAAGCCGCAAATGGTAAGGGCTAATTTTAATAACGTAGGTTTTAAAATTGTTTTCAAGCGTATCTGTTTTGAGTAAGGTTCGAATTGGCTGCAAAAAAACAAACATTTACTTAAAATGCAACCATATAAAACCGAACCCAAAACTCCTTTATCTACATGAACGTAATGTTACCGCCAGATTAATAAATGATAAACAAACCTCAATTGCAGTAATTTCAATAACATTAAATCACTTATGTATTCAGCTATAAAATTATTTATATAAAAACGTCCATTTTTCCTTTTAAGGTTTCCAGCTAAATTTTAAATCCCAAATTGTAGTTCGTAAAAAAAACGTCTCTTTTCCCTTTTACCCTTTTGCCAGCTTTTTAATGCTTAAATAAATGGTGGTCATTAAAAGAGTAAAGCAAAGTATCGTGCTCCAGTCAAACCGGTTTTGCACAGGATGCAATGCCAGCTGTAGTATATCGTTTGCCAGGTCAAAAGGGTTACCAATAACATCCCAGCTGTTGTAGCGCAGGTAGCGCCCAATATAAATACCCAAAGCATTTAAAAACATAAGAGGCAAAATAAACATCCACTCACTGCTTACCTGCCATTTTACAGCAAGCAACTTTTCCATTTGCCGAATCGATAAAATACCCATTATCAGCCCGTTCCAAGCAAATGAAAAAATCAGGGTAAGGTCAAACCAAAGTGGAACACCACTCCGCTCTTCCAGGTGAAACAAGTCGGTAATAATATAAAAAGCATTAGGCAGAAACAAAAGCCATGTAATAAAGCCTATTATAAAAAGCGGCATGCTTTCTATCCACATTATATGGCGCTGCAAAAAGTTGGTGATAGCCAGTGGCACAAAAGCAAGAAACAAATTCCAGATCAGGAAAAGAAACATCAGTTCGCCGGTGTAGCCAACGCGGGTAAAAGAAAGCGTTACGCTGAAAAGAGAAGAAAGAACAAGCGTTTGCTCCAACTCGTTCTTTTGAAAGTATAATTTATAAGTTGAGAATTGCTGCAATACAAAACGATACATTTTTAAAATAATTTAGGAATGAAAACAAGGCATCCAACTATAATGGCAGCTGCCGCCGTAACCAGTACGGCTGCAGCTGCCAGGTCTTTTACCAGGCCTATCTGCGGATGCTTTTCTTTTGAAATAAAATCCATAGCCTTTTCAATAGCCGTATTAAAAATTTCAGCAGTCCAAACCATTGCCATCACTATCACCAGCGCCATACCCTCCTGCAAGCTCACCCTGAAAAAGAAGGATGCAATCAGTACAGCAATGGTGAGTACTAAATGTATATGTGCGTTGTGCTCGGTTCTTAATACGGCTTTCAGTCCGGCCCATGCATAAGTAAAACTTTTGAGGCGTGCGGACCATGAAAAAGGCTTTCTGTTTGGCATTACCATTTTATTTTACGGGAGAATCGCATGATTACCGCCAGGCTGATAAATAAACCGATGCTACCTAAAAGCAGCGCAAAATCCTGCAGTTGTAAAATAGTAAATACATACACATAAACCAGCAATAAAACAATTGCCAGAAGCGTGGACAACTTGGATGAATCCAGTAAACCTTTTACAAACCAGCCAATCAATCCTATAGTGGCAGCGGCGGCCACCGCATATGCGCCATTAAAACCGATATACTCTGAAAAAGAAAGCAGCAGCACATAAAACATCACCAGCGCCAGGCCAATCAATCCGTATTGAAAAGGATGCACTGACTTTTGATAAACCGTTTCTATTAAAAAGAAAGCCGCAAAAGTGAGTAAAATGCAAAGCGCTGCATACTTGATGGTGCGCATGGTTTTTTGATAGCCGTTAACAGGAATGAACAAGTTGACGCCAAATGATGCCTGTTGTATATTTTCATCCACCGCACTAATGCCATGGCTTGTTTTAACATCGTTGGTTTCTGTGGTCCAGTGTTGCGGGAAGTTACGCTTGTGAGCCAGGCTTTTCCATTGGGCTGTAAAGCCGCTGTCTTTAATATGGTAAGGTTCCGGTAAAATATTGCCGGTAAAACTGGGGTGCGGCCATTGCGCCTGCAGTTGTACCTGTGTGGTTTTTCCCAGCGGGGTAAACAGCAGTTGCTCCGATCCGTTCAGGTCCATTTTGGCAGCAAATGTAAATCCCTTTGCATCGGGCGAAAGTGCTACGGCTGCGGCCATTCCGTCGCCGGATGGATCGGGCAGGCTTTGCGGCGTTAGCGTCAGCAGGCTATCATTCCAATTCAGTCCCAACTCCTCGTTCAGGCCTTTCACATCTGCCACATCCATTTTTACATAAGCTTCGTTCCATAGCACTTTTTCCGGTGCAATTTTCAATTGCTGAAAGGCCGGCGCAGTAAAAGAGCCACTGATATTTGCCTGCGCTTTATACAAGATAATTTTATAAATACCACGCGAGCGCTGCTGCGGCACCACGGTTGTTTCAATGTTCAGCTCGTGAGGTAAAAAGTAAGCATAGTGCCTGTAATTCACCACCTTGCTTCCTGTATCCTGAACCGTTTTGATATAAGGAACAATCAACACCGGTCCGGAGATGTTCTGGGTGCCCGCCCAGCGGCTGCTTACTTCGCTTATGGCATCTTTCTGCCGTTGCTCACGCTCCTCTATCAGGTTGGCTACAAAAAAAGTAGGTATCAGCAGCAGGAGCACCAATCCGCCAATAATCAGGCCTTTGATAAGTACTTTACTTTTTGATCCTGCCGGTTCCATTGTGGTTTGTTCAATTACGGTTTCCATAAACGTCTGTTTTTCCTTTTGAGTTTCTATAAATTAAAAAGTACTTTGTATTTCAAAGTATAAGGTCAAAAAAAATTTACTTTACGCCCTTTATCATTTTTTCAAGTGCTGAAATATGGGCGCCGAACGCCTTCTCTCCTGCTTTTGTAATGGAATAAGTAGTGTTGGTTTTGCGGCCGATAAAGCCTTTGTGTACTTTAATAAATCCTGCCTCCTCCAGCGTTACCAGATGCGTAGCCAGGTTGCCGTCGGTTACTTCCAGCAGCTGCTTCAGGTCGTTAAAGCTTATCTCCTCGTTTACTAATAATACGCTCATCACACCCAGCCGGATGCGGTTATCAAAAATTTTATTAAGACCTGAAATAGGATTATTTAAAGCCGGCATTCCAATTCAATTTATACATTATACTTCTGAACGCAGCTTTGCGCCTGTACCATCTGCACGCTCATACTTCCACCACATTACAAAGCCATACACCATATGCAACACACCAAAACCAAAGGCCCAAAAATAAAGACCATAGCCGATAAACTGCGTATTAACCAGCCCCAGTATAATTTCCATGATACCCAAGTAGCGGATATCGCTTAAGGTATACTTGCTGCCATTTACCAATGCAAGACCGTAAAAAATCAGGCAGAGCGGGGCAACAAAACGCCAGTCGTTTTGCTGCAGCATTCCCATTATCAGTAGTCCGCCGGTGACTAAAGGAATCAATACATTGATCATTAACTGTTTTGCCGTATGATCCCAGATAGAAACACCGTTTTGCCGGGCTTTGCGCCATGTAAAATAAAAGGCACTCAGCAACGCCGCTACCAACACGCCAGCCGCAATCAGCAGCAGGCTTAATTTCAGATTTTGAAAATGGAACCCATCATAACCACTTTCATTATAACCAATATAATATTCAGCAATGCGGCCATAAGCAAAAAATGCACCCAGCAATGCCCAAAAGCCAGCGGCAATGCCACTTAAACCACTCAGCGAAATAAACCGGCTGGACCGCTGCATCATGCGGCGTATGTGTTGCAGATCTTCTAGTTGCTGTATATTATCCTGCATAAAAAGCACTTTGTATTACAAAGTACATAAACATAATTCATATTGACAATAAAATGGAGAAATTTATTTTATAGATTGAAGAATGACTGCAGCAGCCTGCTCTAACTGCTCGTATGTAATGGTGAGTGGTGGCGATATGCGCAGGCAGTTGGCCGCAAAAAGGAACCAGTCGGTAATTACGCCACTTTCAATACAGCCATCAATCACTTTTTTGCACACCTCGAACGAGTCAAACTCCACTGCCATCCAAAGCCCAAACTGCGAAATAGATTTTATCTGCGGATGCACCAAAAGAGATTTAAGACGTTTTGATTTTGCCTCCACATCTGCCAGCATAGCCTCTTGCAGCATCGTCTTAAATGCAGCAGCTCCGGCGGCGCAGCAAACCGGGTGACCGCCAAAGGTGGTAATATGGCCCAGAACGGGGTTGTCGGCCAGGTTATTCATCAGCGCCACATCGGCTACAAAAGCACCCAGCGGCATGCCGCCACCTAACGCTTTTCCTAACAGCAACACATCGGGCACCACATCAAAATGCTCAAAGCCCCAAAGTTTGCCGGTGCGCCCGAAACCAGTTTGTATCTCGTCTAAAATAAATAAGGCACCTACTTCTTTACATCTTTTTTGCAGGGCCTGCAGCCACTCCTTTTGTGGTGCTTTTATGCCCGCTTCTGCCTGTACGGTTTCAGCAATTACACAAGCGGTTTCAGTTGTTATTTGATCGAGGTCATCAAAACTGTTATACACCAAATGCTGTATACCCGGCAGCAGAGGCCGGTAGGCATTGCGCCAGTACTCGCTGCCCAGTATGCTGAGTGCGCCCTGCGTGGAGCCGTGGTAAGAGTTGTTGAATGCCGCTATTCCAGTACGGCCCGTAGCACGCTTGGCCAGCTTCATAGCACCTTCTACCGCTTCGGCGCCGCTGTTGGTAAAGTAAACCGAATTTAAGCTGCTGGGTAAATACTGCGTGAGAAGGTGCGCATACTGCACTTGCGGGCTTTGTACAAACTCGCCATACACCATCACGTGCAGGTACGCATCCAGTTGCTGCTGTATTGCTTCTATCACTTTCGGGTGGCGGTGGCCCACATTGGCCACGCTGATGCCGCCAATCAGGTCAATGTATTTTTTACCACTGGCATCCCACATTTCGCAGCCCTCTGCCTTTACAATTTCCAACGCCATGGGCGCGGTAGATGTTTGGGCTACATGCTGCAAAAACAAAGTTCTGACATTCATTATTCTGCACTCCTTTTAATGAACGGCTGCAGGTATTTTTTAAAAAAAGCATCCAGCCGCATACCGTCAAAATTACTCTCATAATAAACGCCGGAAACATTGTCTTTACTGTTAATGTCAATTTGAGTAGCATCGAGGCTAAAAGGACCTGCCACTGCCAGCAATGATGTTGGGTTTTCATCGCCCACTTCTTCGCTTTCATCCATATTGAGGCGGAAAAGGAAAAAGCGACGTTTTTCGCCATTGTATAAATGTTCTATTGTTTTGATGTAGATGAATTTGGGCTCGCTCTCCACCTCATCTTCATCTTTCAGCGACTGGTAAATGTAACTTTCTGCCATGCTTTTCTGTGTACGATAGGCAGCGGGGAAAAGTGTAACCTTTTTAGTTTCTTTTAAGCGGCTGTACAATTCTGCCCTAAAGTATTTGTCGGCTGCTAGAGTTTGCAGCGCTGCTACCGGCACAGGCTGTCCGCTTTTCAGCAACACATCCACCGCTTCCAGTTTTATCCACTTGTTTTTTGCAGGCACATATTTAGCAACCACGGCATTCAACTCCGGCAATTTTAATTTACCTGCCAGCTCCAGCAGGTTGAATACAATTGCTTCGCCCTCTTCGTTTTTCAGTGACGTTTTTAAATGCGAATTCAGCAGCTGCAGCCATAGGCCTTTTCTTGTTCTGGCCGTTTCTTTCGAAATGTATCCGCTGTCCAATAAATGGTTGGCAAGTGCCAGCACAGAAGCGCCCATTATACTATCACCGGCATACTGGTACAGCAGTGGAAATAAAGTTGCTGCTTTTGCAGGATTGCTGTTGAGTGTATAGAAAAAAGAATAAGGATAACCTTTGGTCGGACTTTGCTGCAGCAACTCTTTTATTAAACCATAAGCTTCGTCACGGTCGTCGGAAGCTAATATATCCAGCATGACAAACTGTGCCTCTTGCACTGCCGTATCCAGCTGATGATAATGCTGCTTTACAAATTGCAGCATCGAATCTTTACCGCTTGGCAAAGTCTGCAGTACCTGTTGCAATTTATACAGCAGCTTTACATTCACCAGCTCATAGCCTTCTGCCGTATGTGGAAAGGCCTGCAGGCTTTGTTGCATCAGCAATGGTAATTCCTTAGCAGAAAAAGGCAACTCCTCTATTGCGTTGTAGGCATTGGTAAAGTAAGCATCGTTTTCGAGCTGCAGGTCCATAAACAAGAGGCGCGGGTCGTTGGTCAGCACCGGGGTTTCCGCCTTTGGAAAAGCAATGGCAAAAGATTGAAAAAAACGATGAATGTTAGCTGTATCTGCATACGAAGGGGGTATCACGGCTCTTAATTCATACATATGGTCGCCATCCAGCACCAGGCGTGCTTTTGAAAGAATACCCGTTTTTTTATTTTTTTGCTCAAGCTCGCGCGCCGGCAAGTTGCCATTAATAACAGCCACACTTTTTACAATAGTATCGGTTTGATCATCAATATTTTTACTAATCCAGTAATTGTAAACCGAATCCCTGTTGTCGGCCCACAAGTATCGCGAGATGCGCTTGCGCGTTACCAGGTAGTTTTCTCCATTGGAGGAATCGTAGGAATAAAAAATAGCTTCATCTTCTTCGCTTTTATCAGCTGCCTCAGATAGCTGCACGGGCCCCGGTACCCAAACAGAAAAATCCTTATCGGGAGATTGTGATTCTTTCCATTCTACTTTTTCAAAAGGCTGCAAGGCAAACGAGGCTAAAAAACGGTCGGCTTCTTTTTCGGCTGCTGCCTGGCTGTATTCGGCACTAATGTAGTAGCAATAGTTCAGCCGCTCTACAATCAGCCCTTCTACAACAATGCCATTAAAAGGTGCGGATTTAAAGCTTTTAGCGGGAAAGCCGCCAACCATCGTATCGCGCACCTGCACGGCGGCACCATCGGTGTTGTTCTGAATGTTATTGATAAAATGCTCAAAAAAATAACCATCCAGCAGTTCGCTGCCGGCTAGCGCCTTGCAGCTATACATGGTATACACAATTGCCGAACGATAATCGAAAGCGGAATAGGTTTGCCAGGCAATTTTGCCGGCGGCATCGGCATCCAGCTTTGTATCTTCTACTTTTACCGGCACCGGCAGCGCTACTTCAAAACCGGTTTTGCTATAATTATTTTTTTGCCACACGCTATTAGCTGCAGGCAATGTTTTGTAAGAAGAGAAATAGTGGTCGGCACCGGCATTATACAAGGCCTCTTTATTACGGCCTGAAAGCGTGAATACGTAAAACATATGCCCCTGCACCATCTCCCGAAACCGGAAGTGTGAATTGTCGCTGGCCCTGCACAACGCTTCCAGCGAGGGCTTGCCATTAACCAGGATTGTATCCAGCTCCAGTATTTTTCCGGCAGTGCTGAGTAGAAACTGGTCTAAATGCTTTTTGGCAGCCACAAGTTCGGCTTCTTTGTCCTGCGCTGCCAGCACACCCGAAACTACCATATAGGTAAGGCCGTTGCCCATATCAAAATGTATGGCCACTTCATTGCCGTTTTGCCCGCCCTGCACCTTGGGCGTGCCGGGCATGCTGTAGGCAAAGCCGTGGTTGCCGTTCTCCTGCAGCGGCCAGTTCAGTGAAGCTTCCTTCAGCCGATAATCTGTCGCCTGTATACGGTTGGCCGAAAACACGGGCTCTACATTGTAACCCCTTTGGCGCAGCAGTGCTATCACGCCTTTGGCGCCCGCCAGGTGGCCGGCACCTACTGCAGTAAACAGGGTTTTGCCCCTCATGAGGCTGTCCATTTTAGCCACCATCACCGCGTTACGGTCGTACAAAAAAACCTGCAGTGCCGTGTCGGTAAAAATGTTGCGGTAAAAGCCTTCCATCTGCTCAATATCTTCCTTATAATACATCTCGTGTATGGGCGATGCCATGGAGGGGTTCCACTTTTGAAGCAACTTTAAAAAATTGGCCACCTGCAAGCCTCGCGGCAGCATGCGCAGGGCACCCAGCTGATCGGCTACCTGCTCCAGGCCATACACTTCTTTGGTGTGGCGGCGCGCCACTTCGTACAGGTAAGCGTCCATAAAGGTGTTCATGCCATCTTTCTCTTCTTTACCGGCATCCATTAGCTTGGCCAGCAGAAACTTCAGCCGGGCGCTTTTTGTGCCGGGCGGCAACTTTTTCGCGGCTTTATCAATTTGCTGTTCCAGTTGTTTCAACTCTTCATTACCCAGCACGCCTTCCCAATCCAATTCTTCTTCATGGCGCGACAGGTAATCAAACGTCAGCGCGGTCATACTATCGGGATGCAGCTCCATAGCAAAGGCATCTACGGCTTCTATAAAGCGGTAAAGCGAGTCCTGGAAATGAAACGCTTTTTTATCGGTAACGTGCATGGTGCCAAACAGGTACGAGGGCTGCGCCAGTGCATTGCCGGTAATGCGCCACAGCAGCGTGTTGGTTTTGGCGGTTTGCGAAAACGAATGGAAAGAAGATAAGAAAATAAGCAGGATAAGGATAGCGCGTGCGGGACTCATAGCTGTTAGTATTGCTGGTGGACAGGGACAAATAAAATAAGAATTACTGGAATATGAAACCATAATCGATTATTTCTCAATTTTGCGTCATGGCTTTGATATTACCGGTAGAAGATAAGGCGCCCAAATGGGGTGACCATTGCTTTGTAGCACCCAATGCCACCATTGTGGGCGATGTGGAAATGGGCGATGGCTGCAGCGTATGGTTCAACACGGTTATCCGCGGCGATGTGAACAGCATACGCATGGGCAATAAAGTGAATGTGCAGGATGGTGCGGTGATACATTGCACCTTTCAGCGCAGCAAAACCATTATTGGCAACAACGTATCCATTGGCCACAACGCCCTGGTGCACGGTTGCACGCTGCACGATAATGTGCTGGTGGGCATGGGCTCAATTGTAATGGACGGCGCCGTGGTGCACTCCAATACCATTATAGCTGCCGGTGCTGTGGTGCTGGAAGGCACTGTTTGCGAAGGCGGCGCCATTTATGCAGGTGTGCCGGCCAAAAAAGTAAAAGACATCAGCCCAGAAAAAGTGGAAGGCGAGATTGTGCGCATTGCCAACAATTACACCCGCTATGCCCAGTGGTTTGAGGGCGTGAACGAGGCCGATTACAATTTATAAATATTTTTTGCGTTATTTATAACCTAAACAACCACTAATGAAAACGGTGAAATTCTTTTTGATAGCAGCGGCACTGGGCTTTGCCCTGTCGTCGTGCAGCCTGTTCAAGCCCAAATACGGCTGCCCTACCGATGGCCGCGCCACCGGCGCCGAAAGCATCTTAAGCGGTGAAGGCCCCAAAAAAACAAAGAAGTTTAAAGCTTAACAGGCCAGCTGTTGGGCAGGGTATAAAATTTGCAGGATGCAACATAATGCATCCTTTCATTGTCTTATATAAAACCTCCCGACCATGAGCCTTACCCTACGTACACTTTTTGGCAGCACAGAAGCTGTTATTGACGAAGACATCTCCGTACACCGTTTTTACCAGATCGCGCACATACTAAGCGACGGGCTGGACGTAAAATTATTAGATAAAGAAGACGAGTTCGACTCCATCAGCTGGCACTTTTTATTTCATGGCCACCAGTTGACGCTTCACTACAGCATTTACAACGGCATTTCCATTTTCCCCACACGGCTATATAGCGCCAAGCGCCGCGAAAACCGCGCCGTGGAAGAACTGTCGAGCGTGCTGGCCGATAAATTAATTGCGGTGGACCGCCGCATGAAGCTGAGCGCGGTTTAGAAGAAAGTTGACAGCCATTCTTCGTTGTTGGTGGTTGACCGTTGATCGAAATACAAAACGTCTTATTTTCCTTTTAAAATTGGAACCATGA
>CBDTUH010000048.1:0-14602 GCA_965363375.1 uncultured bacterium | reverse complement strand
GCACCGGCGGCACCGTTACCGGCACCGCGCAATACTTAAAAGAAAAGAACCCGAATGTACAAATATGGGCTATTGACGTGTACGGCTCGCTGCTGACCAAGTACTTCCGCACCGGCGAGGTAGATATGAACGAAGTGCATCCTTATATATCGGAAGGCTTTGGCGAAGACTTTATTCCCGAGAATTACGACATGAGCGTGATTGATTATTTTGAACAGGTAACGGATAAGGATGGCGCCATTATGGCCCGCCGACTGGCCCGCGAAGAAGGTATTTTTTGCGGCTACAGCGCCGGCAGCTGCATACAGGGTTTGATGCAGTTAAAAGACAAATTAAAGAAAGACGATGTAGTGGTGTTGATACTACACGACCACGGCAGCCGATATGTGACTAAAGTGTACAACGACCAGTGGATGGCTGAAAGAGGTTTTTTCGATGTAAAAAGCTTTAAAGATGTAGTAAGCGCACGCGGTCGCCTGCGCCTTATCACCATCGAACCCACGCAATCGGTGGCCGAAGCGGTGGACCTGATGAAGAAATACGATATTGAGCACATACCTGTAATAAAAGAAGGCGAAATAATAGGCTCTGTAAGCGAAAGTGGTCTTTTTCAAAAGGTTTTTAGCGACCCGGAACTTAAAACAGCGAAGATTGAAAGCATTATGGACAAGCCTTTTCCGATGGTAGCGCTTGATACGCCAGTGGAGAAACTGGGCCACCTGATGAATAAAGAAAACGGCGCCGTGCTGGCCAAAGACGAAAGCGGCAACCACCATATTGTTACCAAATACGACGTTTTGCAGGCCCTTGCTTAAAAGGGAAAGGAGACGTTTTTTTACGCATTAAAAGCAGTTAAGTAAAAGCACTTAGCTGCTTTTTTTTGGTATTTATGGCACGTTTATCCATTCTTAAATCGTAAAAAGACGTAAACATTATTTCCCCAAGTTTGTCCAAAAAATTTCACAGTTTTTAACAACCAAAGTCTTTGCCAATAAGGTTTTACAAATGTTAACGGTTTTACAAGCCCAAATTTGGTTCTGTACCAAATACGTATTGCATTTGTCCGGATTTAAGTTTAAAAAAGTATTTCTACGATGTATTTTTTAGGTGTTTTACCAGCGCAATATTCGACAGTTTACGATGGGAAGCGTAAATATAAGATGCATAAAAAAGGTCAAAAACGCGATTGTTCGGCAACCTGTGCCGTTCTACATTTGTACCAGAAGTTGATTGAACGATTAAATCCAAAACATCCGATGTAAAAACCAGAAAAACCAAGATCCGGAAAAACCAGAAAAACCAAACATCCTAAGAAAACCGAAAAATCCGATTAAACCTAAGAGAAACCAACCAGTCCAAGAAAAACCAAAAACCAAAATCCAAGACGTCCGAAGAAAAACCGAAAAACCAAAAATCCGAAAAACCAAAACAAACCAGTAGACCGAAAGAAAAACCAAAGAAAAATCCATTATCTGAACGAAGAACTGAAAATCCATCCGGTATCCGAGAAACAAACCGTCCAAAAACCAAATTTTAGAAAATCCAGATCCTAAGTAAAAACCAGAACAAAATCCCGTATCAATCAACTTCTTCCTTTTTAGGAAGAAAAACTAAGAAAAACCAAATCCGAAAATCCGCGCATCCTACGAAAAGACCCGTTTCTAATCCCGTCCTAATGAATTACCAGTCTGTTTGCTGTCCGACAATAGCAACTGGCTTAAACCTATCACCATCCTAATCCAATGAAAACTATTAGGAAAAATTCTCTATCCTCCTGCTAATGCATATTAGTAGGAGGAGGTGATAGAGTTATTAAAGAATCAAGCGCCATCCTCTTTCACGGCTTCGCCCCACCAAATTTTACAGTTAACTGATTAATGTGCAAAACGTCTCCATTTCCTTTTGTGAATGGTGAATTGTCAATTGTGAATAAAGCAATTTTTTATAAAACGTCTCCATTTTCTTTTAGTTTCTGCTACAAGCAATACACTTTCAATCCAAAACCATTTTTCATTCTTCCCAAACGTCTCTTTTTCCTTTTAAACTTTAGCGGCTGTTATAGGCTGATGTCTGCGGTCTGACGACTGACGACTTTCTCCCAAAACGTCTCTTTTTCCTTTTAACGCCAAACGCTTTTCCCTCTTTGTTTTCATTTAACTTGCAGCTAAAACCATAGCGCATGGCTTTATTTACCGACCAAATGGGCAGGGAAATGGAAATATCATCTTTGCCACAAAAAATAATTTCGCTGGTGCCTTCGCAAACCGAGCTGCTGTTTCACCTGGGGCTGGATGAAGAGGTAGCCGGCATCACCAAATTCTGCATACATCCGCAGCACTGGCACCAAACCAAAACACGCGTGGGCGGCACCAAAAACCTGCACCTTGAAACGGTAAAAAACCTGCAGCCCGATTTTATTATTGCCAACAAAGAAGAAAACGTTCAGGAGCGGGTAGAGGCGTTGGCACAAGACTTTCCGCTTTGGATAAGCGATGTAAATAATTTGCCGCAGGCGCTGCAGATGATACATAGCATTGGCACCATTACCGGTAAAGAAGCAAAGGCAGCCGAAATTATTACTAACATTCAAAAGGGATTTGAAACGTTTTTAAAACCGGCCGGAGCGCCTACCGTGGTTTACATTATCTGGCAGGAGCCTTACATGACCGTTGGCGGCGATACCTTTATTGGCGAAATGCTGGAACTGGCCGGCTACACCAATCTTTTTAAAAACAGTAGCCGCTACCCTGCCATTACTGTCGATGAATTGAAAACGCTACAACCTGAAGTTCTTTTTCTTTCTTCCGAGCCGTACCCATTTGACCAAAAGCATTTGGAGACGTTTCAGCAACTATTGCCGCATACAAAAGTAGTATTGGTGGATGGCGAAATGTTTAGCTGGTACGGCAGTCGCCTGCAGCAGGCACCCGCTTATTTTACACAGTTGCAGCAGCAATTAATGGTCATTTAGTATATTCGGTAAACTATGGAGCCGGAATACAAACCCTCGCGAAAAAAGCCTTTTTACCCTATTAATACTGCGCTGCGCAAATACCTGAAGGCACACGGGCGCGAGATGGCGCTGCCGGTTTCTTACAACGACCTTACGCACATTTCCTACTCGGTACCCATTACTGATAAATATGGCCGCGATACCCTTTGGGAAAAAGCGCTGTACGACATGAAAGACTGGAACTACCTGCGCGAAGGGCTGCTGAAAACCTATGCCATTTTAAAAACAGAAGGCGATTTTACATTCACCTCCCACCTCGATCTGGCTCGCATTGACTATTGCGCCTTTGGCAATTCCAATCCTTTCCGCATCCGCATTGTTAACCGCTACAACGATAATTACGACCATTTTTATGTAAAACAGGAAGATGCTTCGCGCGTGTACGGGCTGGAGCTGGAAGACATTCTTTCGCCCAACCGCATTACGTTTTTAACCGGTAATGGCACGCTGGTAGAAGAGCACATTCCCGGCATACCGGGCGACATTTTTATCAAACAGCACCTAGATCGCGCCGAAACCAATAAAATAAGGCTGGCCAAGGAATTTGTAAAATTTAACGAGCGCTGCTTTGTGCGCCTGCTGGGCGATATGCGCAGCTATAATTACGTGGTGAACGTGGTGCCCGATATTGAAGATTACCAGTACCGCATCCGAGCTATCGACTTTGACCAGCAATCGTACGAAGGCCGAAAAAACCTGTACCTGCCGCAGTTTTTTAAAGAGAATAAAAAGTTTGTCGAACTCACATTGCAGCTACTAAACAAAGAATCCATTGAACAATACCAGGTGGAAGAACGCACGCTGATCGCCTTTCGCCTGGCTTCATCGCGCTATCGTGTGCTGGACCTGTTCAACATCATGACCCGCGATACCATCTCTACCAACGACAAACACCAGCAGCTGCAGCATGAGCTGGCGGAGCATTTTCAAAATGCCAATTTCACCAAGCTAAAGACCATGGGACAGATCGTAAAGCAAACCCTGCGCTGCTCGCTGAGGCCGCACCTGTCGCGCATTCAGCGCAACCTGGGAAAGGTGATTTAGGTGAATTGTGAGTGAGGAATTGTGAATGAGTAAAACGATGATAAAACGTCTCTTTTTCCTTATAAAGTTCTTAGCTCAACCCTTCAACACCTCATCTTTTTCAAAACCTCCCTTTTTCCTTTTGAATTGTAGTATTAATAAAACCTCATCGAATCAGAAATAATATTCATTATTTATTTTAATTATCCTAAAAACGTCTCTTTTTCCTTTTGATTTTACACCATAACTCGGATGATGCTTGTCATACCTATTCGGCAAACAAGCAGTATCTTCGCCGCGCAATAAAAAAGATTTATCAACCCACGAAATAATAAAAACTATGAGCAAGTATAAACCCGGGGTATTGTTTGGCGATGAACTGGCAGCACTTTACAAAGACGCAAAAGAACAGCAGTTTGCCCTGCCCGCCGTAAACACAATCGGCACCAACTCCATCAATGCTACGCTGGAAACAGCAGCAAAAGTGAACTCACCTGTTATTATACAATTTTCAAATGGCGGCGCACAGTTTATTGCCGGCAAAGGCATGAAAAACGATAACCTGCAGGCCAACATTGCAGGCGCCATTTCCGGTGCGTTGCACATTCACAATGTAGCCAAATATTACGGCGTACCCGTGGTGCTGCACACCGACCACGCTGCTAAAAAATGGCTGCCCTGGATCAGCGGACTAATTGATGCCGGCGAGCAGTTTCATAAAGAAAAAGGTCAACCGCTTTTCTCCTCGCACATGCTCGATTTAAGTGAAGAACCGATTGAAGAAAACATCGAAACTTCTGTTGAATTTTACAAGCGCATGGCGCCGCTCGGCATGGGTATAGAAATTGAGCTGGGCGTAACCGGCGGTGAAGAAGATGGCGTGGACAACAGCGGTGTGGAAAACGAAAAACTGTACACCCAACCACAGGAAGTGGCCTATGCCTATAAAGAACTGAAAAAAGTAGGCAACCTGTTTACCATTGCTGCAGCCTTTGGTAATGTGCATGGCGTATACAGCCCCGGCAACGTGGAGCTGCGCCCCGAAATACTGAACAACAGCCAGCAATACATTCAGCAAGAATTTGGCACGGACAAAAAACCTGTGTTCTTTGTATTCCACGGTGGTAGCGGTTCTCCGCAAAACCAGATTCGCGAGGCTATTGGCTATGGTGCTATTAAGATGAACATTGACACCGACCTGCAATGGGCTTTCTGGGAAGGCATTTTGCTGAACTATAAAGAAAGCGAACATTTCCTGCAGGCGCAGCTTGGCAACCCCAGTGGTGCTGACAAGCCTAACAAAAAATATTACGATCCGCGCGTGTGGCTGCGCAAAGGCGAAGAAAGCTTTATCAAGCGCCTGGAAGTTGCTTTTGAAGACCTCAACTGCATTAACCGCAACGCATAACTAAAACGTCTCATTTCCCTTTTAAAAAAAACCATCCCTTACCGGATGGTTTTTTGTTTATATAACATGCTATATAATTTTAAATTAACAGCTGTTGCTTTGCACACATTCACACTTTATTTTTGCCCCGCTGTATGAACAGGCGTTTTGTTAAAAAACGTCCCAAATCCCTTTTAAATTTTTAAAACAAACCAACGATTATGCTTGCACAAAAAATCTCCGATCTTTTAGGCGACCAGGCCGAGTACCTTTTGAACCACACCAGCACTACCATTCCCAAAGAAAGCATTCACCTGCCCTCGCCCAACCATGTAGATGAGAGCTGGATGAGCAGCAACCGCAACAACCAGGTACTGCGCAGCATGCAAACCCTGCTCAACCACGGCCGCCTGGGCGGCACCGGCTACTGCTCTATTTTTCCCGTAGACCAAGGCATAGAGCACAGCGGCGGTTCTGCTTTTGCACCCAACCCTATTTATTTTGATCCTGAAAATATTATTAAGCTGGCCATCGAGGGCGGTTGCAATGCTGTGGCTTCTACTTATGGTGTGCTGGGGATGATGAGCCGCAGGTATGCACATAAAATTCCATTTGTTGTAAAGATTAACCACAATGAGTTTTTGAGCATGCCCAACCGTTTTGACCAAACGATGTTTGGTACGGTGAAAAACGCATGGGATATGGGTGCCGTGGCCGTAGGTGCTACCATCTATTTTGGCAGCGCCGAAAGTGCCCGCCAGCTGAAAGAAGTGGCTGAAGCTTTTGAATATGCTCACCAGCTGGGTATGGCTACCATTTTGTGGTGCTACACACGCAACAATGCTTTTAAAGTAGAAGGCGTGGATTACCATACATCTGCCGACTTAACAGGACAAGCCAATCATTTAGGTGTGACCATACAGGCTGACATCATCAAGCAAAAACTACCTACCAACAACGGCGGCTACCTGGCTACCAAACATGGCAAAACCCACAAATTAGTGTATGAGAAATTAACTTCTGACCACCCTATTGACCTGTGCCGCTATCAAGTGCTTAACTGTTACAATGGCCGCGTAGGCCTCATCAACAGCGGTGGCGAAAGTAAAGGTGAAAGCGACCTGCAGGAAGCCGTTACCACAGCCGTTATCAACAAGCGCGCCGGCGGTATGGGCTTGATACTGGGCCGCAAAGCGTTTCAACGCCCGTTTGAGCAAGGCGTGCAAATGCTTAACGCTATCCAGGATGTGTACCTGGATAACAGCATTACCATTGCATAGGAAAGTTTAGCGATAAGGGTTTAGAATGTTGTTTGTAAAAAAACAAGATTTTTATTATATTCAAAAACGTCTGATTTTCCTTTTAAACTAAAAGAGCCCTGCACGTGCAGGACTCTTTTAGTTTATTGATAACATTTGCCAAAAGGAAATTCAGACGTTTTAAAATGAAATGCGGAAAGAACCGAAAACGCCAAAGCGGTTGTTGTACAATTTGCCGCGCGACTCCGGCAGGGCACGCCAGATAAAATCTATCCGCAGCACGCGAAAAATATTGTCGATGCCGGTGCCCAGTTCTAAATACGTTCTGCCATTCAATGTTTCAAACGGGTAAGTGCCGCTTAGGTTGAGTGCTGTATTTTCGGCTGATAAACTTCCCCACAGGGCTTTGGCGGTCCAGAACTGGCGGAATTTTAATTTACGCGTGAGCGGCACAAAACGAAAAATACCAGAACCAAAATTGTGCTCCACATTAATGCCTGCATATTTATCGTGCAGGTACTCGTAGCGGTTCATCATATTAAACGCATAGGGATTGTAATAATAGATTTCGTTGCCGGGTGCAATGTCCAGCATCATGTAAGGCAGCGTACCAAAAGTTTGCCCGCCAAATACATTATAATAAATCGTTCCAAACGGTGCTACTTTTAAATAATCTGATACAGATGCTGATAGCTTATGATAATCGTAGCCGCTTTTAAACACGTTTGAAATCCCTTTTATATAACGTACATCTGCAATGGGATACTGGCTGCCCAGGCTGATGCGGTTAAAAGTGCTTTCCAGAAATTTTTCAGCAAATGCATAGCGCAACCGCACGCCAACTTCCGATGTAGCCATATTGCCTTTTCCGTTGGTGAACAGGTGCGCAGGCGGAAGGTTTTGCAATGGCTCATAGGCTTTATTTGAGGCTGTAAAGCGTGCCGAAAATCCGCTGTACCACTCATGCAGCAGCTCTACTTTTTTTTCTTCCACCATCAAAAACTTCATGGGCACACCCGACTTTCGGATGGCTAGCGCAAAAATATTGTCCTGGCTGATGGCATCGTAATAGCTTTGGCCAAAATCAATATCTCGCGAAATAGCCGCATGTATATGCGTACGCGGGCTTTTGTTGAAAAGGTAAGTACCATCCAGCTTGTATTTCCAATCCTTATCGCCAAAGCCATAAGCGAGGTAGCCGTGCAGGTACACTTTTTTACTGAAATCAGTATTGGTGCCAAGGTCAAAACGCAGGCGCAAACCTTCATAGCTGTTAGCACTTATCCAGTTGAACCAGGGACCAATTTCGTAGTTGCCTATATTTTTATAGCCGACCGTTAAAAAATAAACTGCATCGGAATAGCGCTGGTAGTACGGCGATTTCATCAGCGTATCAATCATCTGGTAAATGCCCTGCTCGCGGCCTTCCAGGTCCTCGTGCCGTGCGGTGTTCCAGTAGCTTTCCTCTTTTTTGACAGAGCTGTCGGGCAATATTGTTTCCTCCACTTTCCTGTTTTTGGCCAGTTCGGTTCTTACACTTTCGTCATTCACCAGCACCTGCCGGTAAGTGGTGGTTTTGCGGCCAATAAAAGCAAGGTTTCCTTTTCCAAGCGGCGTTAGGTCCACCACAAATTTGTCTTTGCTTAAAAACCAGGAGCTGTCGTTTATGAGTGCGTACTCTTGTATCAAACTAAGCTGGTTTACAAAGTTCACACCCGCTTCGCGGCCCAGCCGCAAGTTCATTTTTTGTATGGCATAAGTACTGTCGTGCACCCAGCAATCGCCCTCAAATGTGTTTTCGCCTTTTCGTTTGGGCGTAAACAAAAAATGAATGAGCCTTCGGCCGGCTACATATTGCGTATCGGCAATTTTGTAATTGTAATAAGCATCGCCATTGTCGGAAATAGGGCTTACAAACTGCTTGTCGAAAACCGGTATGTAGTTGTTGTAGATGTTTACCACCTGGTCCATACCGCCTAAAAGCTTTGATATACTTTCGTTTTTTACACCCAGCGTTTTCACACCTTTAAAAATTTCGCGCCTTTTCAAGGGTGCTTTCTGGTAGTAGTAGTGCGATACCGCTTCGGTTAAATAGGCGGGTAAAAAAGTAGCGCCTTCGGCACTGTCTATATAATCCAGTATAAAATCAAAGTCTTTGAACAGCTTTGTTTTTCCCATTTTACTGCGGTCCACATTCTTCAGGTCTAGCTCCAGCTTATTGTACAACTCATAGGAAAAATTATCGTAGCGAAAGCGGTCGTGCCGGTGCTTGTTGGCAACAATTTTCTTCCAGAATATCAATCCACGGTTGCCTTTGCCACGCACCACCACACCCACATTGAATTTGCCGGGCACCATTTTAATAAAAACTGGAAATGTATCAACTGATATGGCGGCACCATTCATGGCAATTTTAAAATCTTCAAAACCAACAGAAGTTATTTCCAGTGTATCCCAGCCTTTGGGTGCAGAAAGATAAAAGGTGCCTGATGAATCGGCTAACGCACCCTGGCGGGCCAGCACCCACCGGGCAGATGCAAAGGGAACGGGCTCACCGCTGTGTCCATCTTTAATAATGCCTTTGATAATGGGCTGTGCCCCTGCCTGCTGCGCTGTTATTGTGCACACAATTATCCCCAACCAGCAAAAGAGCGCATGCCATGGTTTCATGTTTCAAATGTACAGCGCCTAAGGCATTTTACTTACAACCCCTGTTTTAAATGATTAGGAACGGTATACACTGCTGATGTTTGGCATTATTTTTTTTACCATTATTGCAAAACAGTGAGTTATGAAACATTCAAGAGGACAGGATACCAGACAAAACAAATCAGTACCCGGCCACAGGCCGCAACCGCAGAATAAAGACGACCTGGACAGCCGTAAGAACCTGGAGCAGGATGATAAAGGCGAGGATGTAACGCACAACCGAAAGGAAATGCGCAGCGACCGCAGTAATGTAAAAAATGACAATGAGCATAGAGAATTGTAAAAGAGCCCTTCGGGGCTTTTTTAATGCCTCAAATACGTAACTTGGCGGTACTCAACAGCCGCTTATGACCTGCCAGCAAATAATTACCGAATTGCAAACCATGGGAAGCGAATCCACGCAACGCATTTTCAAAAACCATGGCGCCACCGGCACGGTGCTGGGTGTGAAAGTGGAAGACCTGAAAAAGATTCAAAAAAAGGTAAAAAAGAACCACCAACTGGCGCTGGAACTGTACGATAGCGGCATTTCGGATGCGCGCTACCTGGCAGGCCTTATTGCTGATGAGGCAAAAATGACCAAGCACGATTTGCAGCACTGGGCCGATAATGCAGGCTGGCATATGATCAGCGAATTTACAGTGCCCTGGATAGCCTCCGAAAGTGCACATGGCTATGAGCTGGCACTGGAATGGATAGAGGCGGCAGAAGACGGGCTGCAGGCCAGCGGCTGGGCCACACTGGCCAGCCTGGCTACCGTAAGGCAGGACAGCGAACTGGATCTGCCCCATTTTAAGAAACTGCTGCAGCGCGTGGTAAATGAAATAGCTACCGCACCCAACCGTACGCGCTATGCTATGAATGGTTTTGTGATTGCTGTTGGCTGCACCGTAAAAGCTTTGACAGAGGATGCTCTGGAAGCAGGCCGCAAAATTGGAAAGGTACAGGTAAACATGGGCAGCACTGCCTGCAAAGTGCCCTATGCACCTGATTATATACAAAAAGCCATTGACAAAGGCACCGTAGGCAAAAAAAAGAAAACGGCCCGCTGCTAAAAAAGGTAAGCGGCACTAAGGCCGCTTGTGGTTTTCAATTACACAATAAGATCGCGTAACTGAAATTAGGGATGCTTGTAAAAGAAATTGAAAATGAAAAAACAAACATCTGATACTGAAAAAACAATTTCTATACCAATTTTTTGATGCTGTGTCAAAAGGCAAAAGAGACGTTTTGCGTTTAGAAGATTCGTTAACAGGTTAATATGTTGATAGGTAATGCAAAAGGGAAAACAGACGTTTTGAAAATAATAAGAAGCTGAGTTGTTGAGAAGAATAGCTTTGAAAGGAAAAAGAGAGGTTTTGTGTAACCGGCATTAGTAATTCTTTTCACCTTCTGTTGCGTCGCACTCTTGTACGTTCGGTATTCCTATTCACCATTTACAAAAGTATTTAAAAGTAAAATGAGACGTTTTGAAAAAGAACCCTTTGCAAAAGCAGTATTGAAAAATAAAGCAACTGCGGCCACCTATTAACGAACTCCCTATATTTGCCTATTACAAAACCGGATTGATATTGAAACAGTTTGAAGACTTTGACGCCAACCTTGCCGGCGAAGAAGGCAAGACAGAAGAAACAAAGACCCGTTGGTTTCAGCGTATCAAAAAAGGCATTCTCACGCCTTCTTCCGAAAAGAAAGAAGCGCCCGAAGGCCTATGGACCAAATGCCCGGAGTGTAACTACATCTGCACCATCAACGACCTGCGCGAGCAGGATTTTGTGTGCCCCAAATGTAACTTTCACCACCGCGTAGGCTCGGCCGAATACTACGACCTGCTTTTTGACGATAAAGAATATACCGAGCTGTTTGAAGAAATCCGCTCGAAAGACTTTTTGGGTTTTACGGACCTGAAGCCTTACCAGAAAAGACTGGAAGAAACCTGGAGCAAAAGCGACCTGAAAGATTCCATGCGTGTAGCCGTTGGTAAAGTAGAAGGTCACGAAATTGTGATTGCTTGTATGGATTTTGGCTTTATCGGTGGCTCGCTGGGTTCTGTTATGGGCGAAAAATTCAGCCGCGCGGTAGATCATTGCCTGCAGCACAACCTGCCTTACATGGTGATTAGCAAAAGCGGTGGCGCCCGCATGATGGAAAGTGCTTTTTCGCTGATGCAGCTTGCCAAAACCAGCGGCAAACTTTCTCAATTGTCCGATGCCAAGCTGCCTTATATTTCTTTGCTTACCGATCCTACGTTTGGCGGCATCTCTGCTTCGTTTGGTATGCTGGGCGATTTAAATATTGCAGAACCCGGTGCGCTCATTGGCTTTGCCGGTCCGCGAGTGATCAAAGAAACCATCAAAAAAGATTTGCCCGAAGGTTTTCAGCGCAGCGAGTTTTTGCTGGAGCATGGATTTCTTGATTTTATTGTACACAGAAAAGAATTGAAACAAAAGCTCGGCACGGTTTTAACGCTGTTCAAGAACTAAAAAATGGGTGATTGGCAAAACGTCTCTTTTCCCTTTTAACCAACCACCGGCACCGGCCAACTTACAAGAATGGAAATCAAAAACAGATCAGCCTATTTCGAATATTATGTAGACGATAAATTTATTGCCGGCATGATGCTGTTGGGTACCGAAGTTAAAAGTATACGTGCAGGTCGCGCTTCTTTTAACGACAGTTACTGCATTTTTCAGGGTAGTGAGTTGTGGTTAAAATCGCTGCACATTTCTGAATATACACATGGTACCTACAACAACCACAACCCCCTGCGCGACCGCAAACTACTGCTGAATAAAAGAGAGATCAAAAAGCTGCAAAGCAAGATCAAAGAAAAAGGATACACCATCATTCCCCTGCGTATTTTCTTTAACGAGAAAAATTTAGCGAAGCTGGAAATAGGCCTCGCCAAAGGCAAAAAGCTGCACGATAAACGCGAAAGCATCAAGGCACGCGATACCGAAAGGGAAATGAAAAGGTTTATTAAATAATTTATTCACCATTCAGGCGTTATACCCTTTACATGAAACAATTTATTTTAGGTTTACTGCTGTTTATCAGCACAGCGGCAGCGGCACAAAATGTAACAGGCTACTGGTACGGCAATGCCAATGTAATGGCTGCGGGCAACAACAATAATTACCTGATAGAAATTATCCTGGACCAGAAAAGCGGCTCGCAGGTGCAGGGCATCATCAATTATTATTTTAAAAATACCTACCGCAGCTTTAAAGTAAATGGTGTGTACAATGCGGGCACGCGCACGCTGCAGTTTTTTGATATTCCGGTAACTTATTTTGGCTCCACCACGCGCTTTGAAGTAGATTGTATGATGGACTTTGTAGCGCAGCTGCGCGTAGCCAAAGCAGGCTCCTCTCTCAATGGAAGTTTTGTAAGCAAAGCAGCCTATCGCAATACCTGTCCGGAAATTGGATTTAATATTGCCTTGAACCAGGATGCCAACAACCGCGATTCTATATTAACGGCACTGCGCGAATACAAAGAAACGTACCAGTTGTGGACGCCTTCTGCCACCGATACGGCTGTTGCAGCTACCGTTATTCAGCGGCCTATTGTAAACTATGTAGTGGCCAACGAATTTAAAGAACGTGAAAAAATAATAGAGCAGGAAATTGAAGTGGAATCAGACTCTTTGCTGGTTGATTTTTATGATAATGGCGAAGTGGATGGTGATTCAATTTCTATTTTTTACAACGATAAATTATTGGCTTCTTCACAGCGCCTGAGTGCCAAAAGTATACAGCTTTCATTAGCACTTGACACCACGCGCGAGTACAATGAAGTGGCTATGTTTGCCGACAACCTCGGTTCTATTCCGCCCAACACTGCACTGATGATTGTGTACGATGGTAAGCAGCGCCACGAAGTACGCATTTCCAGTACATTGCAAAACAGCGGCACAGTGCGCATACGAAAAAAACGCCCCCTGTCACCATAAAGGGACTTAGGCCAGAAAATTTTTCATTAAACGCAACAATTACCAATAGCTCAAACGTCTGTTTTTCCTTTTAGATTAGAATTGCAGCATCCTTTTATTACATACCATTTTTTCATGATAATGATTATTGTAGCCAGCTTCTGAAATGCTATTGAGCTGCTCTTGCGTCGCACACTTGTACTGCCGTAACGCTGCGCAGCAAAACGTCTGTTTTTCCTTTTAAATATTCTGTACCACAAAGCCACAAAAAAACGTCTCTTTTTCCTTTTGAATACAAAAGAAAAAAGAGACGTTGTACTATTATTTAAGAACTGTTATGTACAAAAAACCTACTTGGCCCAAGTGCCATTTCAAGGGTACCGAGGCTAAAACAATTCCGGCTGCGTGGTTTCGGTGGTCTCCCACTCCATCTGCACGCTTTTGTCAAAATCCACCAGCTTGGCGCCCACCGCTTTCCAGCCCATCACATCCACCATGCGTGCCAATTTAAACTTGGCGCGGCGCACCTGTGCACCTTTACCCGATTGTACAATCAGCAGTGGCTCTTCCTCTGTGCTTACGGCCTCCAGCATGTTGCCTTTACCTTCTTTAATAAACATAAAGGGTGTGCGCAATGTAGTGGTTTCTATACGGAAACGTTTTACATTAAACTGGCCTTTGTCATTGTCAAGATACACGGCGGTTATTACACGTTCGGGGTCAAACTTTTCTACCAGCAACACTTTTTCAGGATCGAAACGCTGCGTCATTTCCTGGTCGGTAATTTCGTAAGTGCCGTCGTTGTAAATAACCAGTATGCGGTCTTCGGCATCAAAAGCACCGAGGTCAATACCTTTGCCGTCGTTGTTCAGCCGGCCAAACTTATCGTCAAACCACACATTGATGCTACCTAAAGTAGCTACCCCGGCTTCTTTAAACTTCACGCTGCGCACCGGGTATTTGGTAACCTGGTTGCCCATGCTGCTGCGACCTTTGATCTCTATTTCTTCAAAATAAAATTCAAACTCTTTAATGCGTGCCGTGCAATTGGGGCTCAGTATCACGCGCACCACTTCTGCTTCGCCATTGGGGTTGGCAGAAAAATAATGCACCTTGCTTTTATCAAAACCTTTGGTGAGATCGTACTCCTTATCGCGGGTAACGCCGATTACATTAAAGCGTTTGGCATAGCTGGTGCCTGTTTTACCATCAACATAAATCATGTTGTACGTGGTGCGCTCATCACCTTTGCGGAAGATGGCCGCATACAGAATGTC
>CBDTUH010000047.1:0-14846 GCA_965363375.1 uncultured bacterium | reverse complement strand
GCAGGAAATAGGAGCGGGCAATTCGGTATGTATTATAGGGCGTGATGTTGCCAAAAAATTGTTCAACAGACGCGAAACAAAAGCCATTAACCAGGTAATAAGAGTAAATGGACAACCTTTTAGGGTAATCGGTTTGCTGGAGGAAAGAGGTGCTTCATTTGGCCTCAGTCGCGATAACATTATTATTGTTCCTTACAAAAGTATAGAGCGCTATTTTGCCTCCAACAGTTCTTACTCCATAGGGGTAAAGGCCAATGATTTGAACCAGTTGCCGGAGGCGATGGGCGAAGCGGAAGGTGTATTCAGGGGCATCCGAAAATTGAGCACAACAGAAGAAAGCAATTTTGTGTTGGATAAAAGCGACAGCGTGGCTGAAAGAGCCATGAACAGTATTGGTTTTTTAACCATATCGGTAACCATCATCGGGCTTATTACACTCATTGGAGCCGCCATTGGCCTGATGAATATTATGCTGGTATCTGTTACCGAGCGTACCAAAGAAGTGGGCCTGATAAAAGCCATTGGCGGAAAAAGTAAAACTGTACGTCAGCAGTTTTTGACAGAAGCCGTAATAATCAGTATTTTAGGTGCACTTATTGGAATCGTGTTGGGCATTTTGGTAGGTAATCTTTTTTCAATGATACTGGATACGGGTTTTGTAGTGCCCTGGTTATGGATTGCTTATGGTATCGCTATTTGCACGTTGGTTGGTTTGTTGGCAGGGCTTTATCCTGCTTTAAAAGCCGGAAGATTGAATCCGATAGAAGCTTTGCGATATGAATAACAAGAATTAACTTGGGCGTTTGTAGGTAATACAAAAAATATAACTGAATCAAGCAAACAAAAATTGATAGAAAAAAACAGGCTACAGAAAAGCATTTAATGCTTTTTTTCGTTAGAATTGTGACCTTAAAAATCTGGACAACAAAAACAAACATTAACAACACTAAAAATTAAGATCATGGCAGAACAAAGACCAGCTGCAACCACAACTACTGTTAAGTCGACATCCGTACAAGCAAAGAAAAGCAGTAACGCCATTTCATGGTTGGCTCCCATCTTGTGTATTTTGGCCGGCTATTCTATTTGGAGATTTTTAATGGGAGATCCCAGCGGTTTTAACCAACCCGATCCTGAAGGTGGTTTCTGGCCACATCATTTAGGTCCTAAAGATGCCTTTCACCGTATTTACGAAGGTGGTATCATCGTACCCCTGCTGATTGGTTTATTATTGATGGTGGTTGTATTCTCTATTGAGCGTTTCCTCACCATTCGTAAAGCTTTAGGTAAAGGTTCTATTTCTGATTTCATTCGTAAAGTACAATACCACCTGGCCAACCGCAACATTGATGCTGCCCTGGCTGAGTGCGACAAACAGCGCGGCTCTGTAGCCAATGTAATGAAGGCAGGTTTGCGCCGTTACAAAGAAATGACCACCAACACCGAGTTCAACATGGAGCAGAAAGTTGCCTCTATTCAGCAGGAAGTAGAAGAAGCTACAGCGCTGGAACTGCCTATGCTGCAGAAAAACCTGGTATTTCTTTCTACCATCGTTTCTTTGGGTACGCTGGTAGCCCTGCTAGGTACGGTAATGGGTATGATCCGTTCCTTTGCGGCCCTTGGTGAAGAAGGTGGTGCCGGTGCGGCTTCTAACCTGGCGGTAGGTATCTCCGAGGCCCTTTATAACACCGCCCTGGGTATCGCAGCCTCAGCTTTGTCACTGGTAATGTATAACATCTTTACTACCAAGATCGACTCTATTACTTACGGTATTGATGAGTCTGGTTTCACTTTAACACAGTCTTTTGCTTCTTTGTATAAATAAGCAGCAAAGTTTTTGTGGAATTAAGAGAACCAATGCATCTCATTACAAAACCGAATTTATAAAATATGCCAGCAGTAAAAATTCCAAAGAAAAGTACAACAAACGACATGACCCCCTTTGTGGACATTGCGTTTTTGATTCTTTCTTTTTTCATCATGGCTACCAAAATGAAGCCGCCTGAGCCGGTAGAGATTACAACACCTTATTCCGTTTCTTCTAAAGAACTGGAAATGCAGGATGCTTTGTTAATTGAAATGGATAAGGAAGGCCGCGTGTTTTTTACTGTTAATACAGAGAAAGCAAGTGATGATGAAATTAAAAAGAGCCTGATCAGTAACCTGAACAAGGCGCGTAACCTGGGCCTTACCGATGCTGAAATGAACAGCTTTGTAAAATCGCCCACGGTAGGTGTTCCTTTTACTAAACTTAAATCGTACCTGTCAACGCCGGAAGACCAACGTAATCCGGATATGCTGGAAGGTATACCTGTTACTGATACAGCCAATAATGAACTGTATTTCTGGATTCGCGACGGTATCACTGTTTTTGCAGGCAGAAAAGTAAACTACATGGTAAAAGGGGACAACAATACCAAATACCCTGTGTTTAAAGGCATTATTGATGCCCTGCGCAAAAACGAGCAGTTTAAGTACCAGTTGATTACTACGCCCGAATCTGTACCGGAAGGTACCGACCTTTCGCGGTCGCAGTATACAAATGCACCAGCAACAGGAGAATAATTTTCATAACATTAAAAAAATTACGCAATGGCAAGTTTAGATACCGGCGGTGGCGATAGTGGCCACAAAAAAGGGCCTGGGGTCAAAAAGGCTAAAAAGAATTCTACCCTTGTAGATATGACCCCGCTTGTGGATCTTGGCTTCCTGCTTATTACGTTCTTCATCTTTACCTCTACCATGAGTACGCCATCAACACTGGCGCTTAGCATGCCGAAGGAAGAAAAGGATGAGGACAAAATGAACCAGGCAAAAGCCTCGGGTGCTTTAACCATGATATTGGCCGGTGAAAACCAGGTGTATTATTATGAAGGTGAGCTGGCTCCCGATGCATCCAACTTTCAGTCAACCAATTTTAAAGAAGCGCGCAATGTGATCATTAACCGCAAAAAGCAGGTAATGGCCAGCCACCAGCACAATTCGCAGTGTGAGGAGATTCGTGCTAAAAACAACGGAGACCCCAAATCGTGCCTTGACCGCGACTTGGTAGTGGTGATTAAGCCAACTGCTGAGGCCACTTATAAGAATACGGTGGATATGCTGGACGAAATGACCATTAACATGGTAAAGCGTTTTGCGGTGGTTGATGTTTTGCCGGTTGAAGAAGAACTTATAAAAGTTACTCAGGCGGCAGGAGCAGGAGCTGCACAATAAAATTTGGCATGACAGGTGTGGAAAACACATTTAGAATGCATCTAATTACAATTAAAGAAAATGGAACCAAATAAAATTTTAAAATCAGATGTGCTCGATCTGCTGTTTGAGAACCGTAATAAAGACTACGGTGCTTACAACCTCAGACGAACCTACAACAAACGCATCAATGCGGCTTTGTTGATCACATTTGGTGCTGTGCTTCTGATCATCCTTGCTTCTTTTGTCGTAAACACTACGCAAAAAGATAAGGTGGCCGATGTAGTGGTGCGAGATGTGGTATTGGAAGACATCAAGCAGGAAGAAGAGCAGAAGCCGGAACCACCACCTCCGCCGCCCCCGCCACAGCAGGAGCCGCCCAAGGTGGAAATGACCAAGTTTACCCCTCCGGTAATTAAAAAAGACGAAGAGGTAAAGCAGGAAGAAGTACCACCTGAGGTTACTGAACTGGAAGATACCAAGATTGACGTGGTAAGCCAGGAAGGTATTAAGGACCTGGGTATTGCGGTTCCGCCGGTTGTAGACCAAGGTAAGGCCGTAGTAGAGGCGCCTAAAAAAGAAGACGAAAACCAGGTATTTACCAAGGTGGAAATTGAAGCTTCTTTCGCGGGTGACTGGGGTCGCTTTCTGCAACGTACGCTGAATGCCGAAACGCCTGTTAACAACGGTGCGCCCGCTGGTCAGTACACTGTTATTGTACAGTTCATCGTGGACAAGCAAGGTAATATCAGCGATGTAAAAGCCCTCACCAACCACGGTTATGGTATGGAGGAAGAGGCAGTACGTGCCATTAAAAAAGCACAGAAGTGGAACCCTGCCGTACAAAACGGTCGCCAGGTGAACGCTTACCGCAAGCAGCCCATCACTTTCGTAGTATCTGAGGAGTAAGAGCACTCATAAAACCTTTTAAAATCCTTTCGGGCCGCCGAAAGGATTTTTTTATGCCCTGCACCATCTAATTTTGGCTTATGACAACAAAGCTTTCCGGTTGGGACGATACCATTGTAGCATTGGCAACGCCTCCCGGCATTGGCGCCATAGGTGTAATCAGGTTAAGTGGCAGCAAGGCTATCGAAATAATCGATACATTATTTCCGGCCAAAAGCCTGGCCTTAAAGCCCTCGCATACATTGCATGTAGGTTACCTGGTGCTGGATGGAAACCCTATAGACGAAGTGGTGGTATCGCTTTACAAAGCCCCGCGCAGCTATACAGGCGAAAATGTGGTGGAGGTCAGTTGTCATGGATCGCCCTACATACACCAGCAGGTAATAGAAGCCTGCATACAAAAAGGGGCGAGGGTGGCCAAGCCCGGCGAGTTTACTCAACGTGCCTTTTTGGCTGGCAAGCTCGACCTCACGCAGGCAGAAGCCGTTGCCGACCTGATTGTGAGCAATACCGAAGCCTCGCGCAAAACCGCTTTGAATAATATCAGAGGTGGATTTTCAAACGCCTTAAAAGAGCTGCGCGACCAGTTGATTTCCTTTTCGGCATTGATAGAACTGGAGCTGGATTTCTCTCAGGAAGACGTAGAGTTTGCCGACCGCACCGCACTAAAAGATTTATTGCAAAAGGCCATGAAGCAAACCGGTCTGCTGTTGCAATCATTCAAGCTTGGCAATGTCATTAAAAATGGCGTAAGCGTAGCCATCATTGGCAAACCTAATGCCGGCAAGTCCACACTTCTCAATTCCCTTTTAAACGAAGAGCGCGCTATTGTAAGCGACATACCCGGTACCACGCGCGATACCATTGAGGAAATTATCAATATTGATGGCATATTGTTCCGGCTGATAGATACGGCCGGCATCCGTGGCCACTCGGCCGACATTATAGAAACAGCCGGCATAGAAAAAAGCCTCCAAAAAATGAAGCAGGCAGATGTGGTGCTTTACCTTTTTGATGTAACGGAAACATCGGCCGAAGAGCTGAAAGCAAAAACAAAGGATATGGAACAGCAGGGTATTCATTACCTGTTGGTAGGCAACAAAATTGATGTGGCAGATGAGAAAGCTTCGCGCGAAAAATTTGAGCGGGTAGAAGGCATCATTTTTATTGCGGCCAAAGAAGGGCTGCACATGGAGGTGTTGAAAGAACGCATGTTGGATGTGGTGATGCAAAACAAAGTGCAAGGCGAGAACGTAATTGTTACCAATGCGCGCCATTACCATGCCCTGGCAGAAGTACACAAATCGTTGCAGGATGTGCTGCAAGGCATTGACAACGGACTGCCCGGCGATCTGCTGGCGCTCGACCTTCGGCGCTGCTTGCAGTTTTTAGGAGAGATTACCGGCGAAATCACCAATGAAGATCAACTCGATTATATTTTTAGCAAGTTCTGTATCGGAAAGTAACTACTGAATTATATATTATAAGTATGCAACACTTCAACTTTTAATTCTAAGAAAAAGTGTTTTATAATTTTATCAAAAAGCCAGGCTCATTGATGCCTGGCTTTTTTGTGTATTTAATTTATTAAATCTTCACTTAATTCTTTTTACAGCTACACTCGGAAAAAAAGTTTTGAAGTTAATTCCCTAAAACAAAAACGTCTGTTTTTCCTTTTAAAGTTTGAGCGGCTGTTTCAATCTGATGCCTGTTTTCTAATCACTCATAAAACGTCTGTTTTCCCTTTTAAAAATATTATTGGAAAACATAAATCCAGCGCCAATTCAATCTACGTATATCATGTAATTATTTATTTTATTAATTACATTTTTTATGAAAAGGAAACTTATCATTGGATCGTGCATCGGTCTGTTAACAACAGGTAGTATTTTGTTTGCTGCAGATCATATTGATGCCCCAGCAGTAACAGGTTCAGGCAGTACAAGTATGGGTACGGATATAACAGATATCTATGCTTTTCAAAACCCATCGGATAACAGCAAAATGGTGTTTGTTATCGGCACACAGGGCCTTATGTCCCCTAACACATCTGCTTCTGCTAAGTTCCCCGCTAATACTTTGTACGAATTGAATATTGACAATACGGGAGATAATGTGGAAGACCTGGTATTGCAATGCGTGGTGCAGAATAACAAGTTGCGAGTGTATGGGCCATCAACAGTAACAACAGCAGGAACAGGCAGTATGATCAATGCGGCCGCACCTTTTGCTGAAGTAATGGTTACGGCTTATGGTGCCAATGCAGCAGAAGGTACTGGTAACAATGGTGTGCGTGTGTTTGCAGGCCCAAGGGATGATCCTTTCTTTTTTGACCTGGTACGTTTTAAAGAAATTATTGCAGGTACACAAACAGGCTTTAGAACGCCGGGTATAGACACATTTGCAGGAACCAACATTATGGCTATTGTGGTAGAAGTGCCCAAAACATTGTTAGGTAATGCAACCAATATTAATGTATGGGCAGAATCAAAAACAAAATAAACAAACCAACTTAAAAATATTATTGTTATGAAACAGATACAAACGCTTTTTATTTCATTTATGGCCTTGTCTACGCTTACGCTTGTAAGTTGTGAAAAGGATGACAACATGAGCTCTGATTTTGATACTTCGGGTACCTATATGCAAAAAGATCAAATCGGACGTCCGGGCATTTCTACCGTGTTTATTGGTGCTAACCGCAAAGATGAATTCAACATGGTAACACCCGCTAACATGAGTGCTTCTTTTAAAACTGATATTGCCAACAAGCTCACAGCTTTCGGGTACATGCAAAATGCATTGGGCCAATCGAAAGATCAATTTGCTTCTTTGCTGGCAACTGATGTTTTGAATGTAAAGCTAAATGGTACCACTACTTTTTTTGATGGTACGAATGTATTAACAGGCCGCACACTGGCAGATGATGTAATTGATACGGAACTGCTCCTAATTTTTGGTGGCCCAATGGGAACATCAAACCCAGGTTTAACAAAAGACAATGTAAACGCTAATGATAAGCCTTTCTTAAACGCTTTTCCTTACCTGGCAACGCCTCATTAATATACAGAGCCGGGCTGTAATAGGCCCGGCTTTTTAAAATTCTCTTGTATGAAGTACGGAATCTTATTTGTAATACTTGTTTTGTTTTTGTGTAGCTGCGGCAATAAAAAATTGGTACAACCAAAAGATTATGCAACGTATCTGATGCCGCATCATGTGGCCAAGGCTGTTGAAAATAATAATGCGGAAATCCATTTCTGGAAATCCCGCCTGGCAATGGATTCCACCAGCTTTGTAAATTTATTGGAGCTGGGTTACCACCATCTTGGGTTGTTTAAACTAAAAGGGGAAATAGATGATTTAAAAACTGGCGATTCTTTAATAAAAGAGGCTGCAGGCAGGTTGAATTATACCGATCCGGATATATTACAGGCGCTGTCGCAAGTAGCTATTACACAGCACCGTTTTAAAGATGCGGATGCATTTAACACGCAAGCTTATCAAAAGAAAGGTTCGCCCTTTATTCATGCATTGCTATCCTTTGATGTGCATATGGAGCTGGGAAATTTTTATAACGCAAAAGGGTCTTTAGACGTTTTAAAAAACAAGCAATCTTTTAATTACATTATCCGCAAAGCTAAATACCAGGACCACATAGGCGATTTGGATGGTGCGATAGTACTGATGGAAAAGGCTTTTGCACAGGTAGCTTCCACCAATAATTCAGCCTTGTATTGCTGGGCGCTGGCCAACCTGGGCGATATGTATGGACACGCTGGCAGAATTGAAGAAGCTTATAATGCCTACTTAAGCGTACTCCAAAAAGACCCTGCTTATGTGTATGCATTAAAAGGTATAGCATGGATAGCTTTTGCACACGATGGCAATATTACCGAGGCAAAAAAAATTTTGAATTTTATAAACACAGTAACTCAAGATCCGGACATTTATTTATCGCTGGCAGAAATAGCTGCACATGAAAACGATACAAAAACAAAAGACAGGTACATACAACAGTTTTTAAACACGGTGGCAAATCCTGCTTATGCCGATATGTATAACAAAGCGCTGATTGATATTTACACCGGCGATAAAACAGATTTAACCAAGGCATTGCAATTGGCTACAAAGGAAGTAGAAAACAGGCCAACGCCGGAAACGTATTCGTGGCTGGCATGGGTACATTATAAAATGGGAAATATACCTGAGGCTTACCAGTTGTTTATTCTTCATGTAAAAGGTAGAACCTTTGAACCGGAAGCATCAATGGTGGGTGCCTTCATCATGAAAGCGGCAGGAAAAGGAGAAGAATCAAAAAAATATTTTGAAGAATGTTTAGACAGTAAATTTGAATTAGGCCCCGAAAAAATGAATGCATTAAAAGAAACCATGCAGTAATGTAGAGCAGGTTTACCTTTTCAAAACCTTAATTTTAAACAAATACTACCTGTTTTTGTAAAACGTCTCTTTTTCCTTTTAAATAAAGCCATTGCACGATACTATCGTCAAATCTTTCAAATTCTATAAAGCCTATACATGCCTTCGTCAGGCCCAATATTATTAAACCATTATAGAGGTAATGAAGCTAAAAAAAGTTATCTTACCAACCGTTTGTCAGAACTGAAAACATATACCGAGGCAGATTTGCTGAAAGGATTGCAGGCGCATGAAGAGCATGCTTACAGCTACTTGTATGATCATTATTCAAAAGCTTTGTTTGCCGTTATTTTACCATTTGTGCAAAAGCAGGAAGTGGCCGAAGATATTTTGCAGGAAGTATTTGTGAAGATTTGGCAGAACATTTCCTCTTACAACGAAAGCAAAGGCCGCCTCTATACCTGGATGCTGAATGTAACCCGCAATCATACCATCGACCGCACTCGTTCCAAAGATTTTAATAACCAATCGAGAACCACTGCATTGCCTGCAAACGCTAATGATAACACAGATAACAACAGCCGTATTGCAGATGTAGGGTTGAGAAAAACTTTAAGTAATTTACCAGGCGAAAGCAGGATGTTACTGGAGCTGTCTTATTTTCAGGGTTATACCCACGATGAAATAGCGCAGCTAACGGGCCTGCCATTGGGAACTATAAAAACGCGTATTCGAAATACTATTATTAAACTAAGAAAAATTATAACGATTTTAATTTTACTGTGGATCTGAGTTGTATCATATCATCCGGTGATCTGGAGCTTTATGTTTTGGGCTTGCTGCCTCAGGACGATGCCTATAAAATAGAGCAGTTGGCATTACTGTTTCCGGAAGTCAGATCAGAGCTGGATCGCATCAGCCAGTCGCTGGAAGATTTGGCGGCTACTGCTGCGGCAACACCATCACCTGCGGTAAAGGCTCGTTTAATGCAACAGTTAAGCAGTTTAAAAGCAGCAGAAAATAATGCAGGAACTACATCTGCAACAGAGCCGTTAGTACATCATGTTGATGATAAACGTACAACGCCGGTAATACCTATTTCTTCAAGAAAAAACAATTCAGCAGCGCTATTAGCTGCATCAGTTATAGCATTGGTAGTGAGCATTGGCGGTATTATTTACATGGCGCAGCAAAATAAGCAAAGCAACGTACAGGTGGCAGCATTGCAGCAGCAGGTAGAAGGCCTGCGCCAAAGTGCCGGTTTGCAGCAAACACAATTGCAGGCAGCTGAACAAACACTAGCCTTGTGGCAAAATAAGGATGTGCGTAAAATTGACTTAACCAGCGTGCCCGGCAAGCCCGATGCGCTGGCACAGGTTTTCTGGAATACAAAAACAAACGAAGTTTATATTGATGATGTTTCGTTACCACCGGTACCGGGCGGTAAGCAGTATCAATTGTGGGCTATTGTTGACGGGCAGCCTGTAGATGCCGGGTTGTTAAGCCAGTCGGATGATTTTGTACAAAAGATGAAAGCTTTTAAAAAAGCAGATGCATTTGCCATTACGCTGGAAAAAGAGGGCGGCAGCGCTACGCCAACTATGGAAGAAATGTATGTAATGGCTAAAGCTTCTTAAGTATTTTGTAAAACGTCTCTTTTCCCTTTTAGCTGTAAAAGGCAATATTACTTTTCAGTATACTTTATGTTCCCCATGTTCCCCGTCGCTTAAGGGCATGCCGCAATGCGGGCATTGAGGGCTTGTTGGTTTTCTTGATTTTCTTGACTCTTCCAGAAAGCCAGCCGTAATAATACCAGCCGGCAATGCAAAAAGGGCCACGCCAGACAATAATATTACACCGGTTAAAGCTTTTCCTACCGTTGTAACAGGTATCATATCGCCATAGCCAACCGTGGTGAGTGTTATAACGCTCCACCATAAAGTATGTGGTATACTGGTAAACTGGTCTGGCTGGGCAGCATGCTCTGCAAAATAAATAAGGCACGATGATATAATAAGCAAAAAGAAAAGCAGGATTAGACTAATGAGCAATTCATTTTTTCTGGATCGAAAAACACGCATGATCAGCCGCGTTGCTTTCATATTAGAGGTTAAGTGAAATACCCGCAGAAATCTTAGTAAACGCAGCAGGCGCAACATGCGTAAATCAAACCCAACCAATATGTGCAGATAGAAAGGTAATATGGCCAGCAAATCTATCAGCATGCCTAAAGTAAATAAATAGCGTAGCCTGCCATATACCGGGTGCATATATTTTGGCTCAACCGTGCAACTCCAAACCCTCAACAAATATTCAATGGTAAAAATGATGATGGAAACAAGATCGAAGAAGTAAAAGAATGATTCGTAGGTTTCATAAATGGGTGCTACGGTTTCCAGCATTACTGCTATAATGTTCAGCAGAATAAGTATTATGATAAAAAGGTTAAACAGGCGGTCCCATGCAGTGTTGCCCTTTTCGGGATGCAGTAAGATGTAGATCTTGCTTTTTAAATGATTGTACAAAGCCGTTAATTGAGATACTTTAAAATAAACTAAAAACTCTGTATTTCCATAAACGGTTTTTGAAACGTTTTGCAATAATAAGTGATGAAAAATACTTTTAAAATCGATATTAAAAGCCCGAAGTATTGTCTTTAAATAATTGACCTCATGCAGCATAAAATCCACCTGTGTTATTTTGATGTTTTAAAAGGAAAAGCAGACGTTTTTAATATCAGCTTCATAGTATGTATTTAAGTAATAGCAAAAGGCGAAAAGCCCGTTTTAAGTATGCGTAAAAAACATATCTTAATTTTAAGGTGTGCCGATGTGTTTTGACGATGTCATGGCTCTTTTCTTCAACGCTTAATCCTGCACATATGACTATTGTTGTTCCAACAGATTTTTCAGCATGCGCTCAAATGGCTGTACACTATGCCGCCGCTTTTGCACAGCAAACACAATCGCGCCTGCTGCTGCTGCATGTGCTTCCCGATTTTGGCCCCAGCATGGGCACGCTATCTACAGACGAACTGAAAGAAGAGGCTATTGAAAGCGCTACCAAAGAACTGGAAAGTATAAAAGAGGCCATTAGCGCAACAGGAGTGAACGTTTCTTACAACCTGGCATTTGGTGCTGCGGTGGATACAGTGCTGGAGCATTTTCTAAAGGAACATGGTATTGATCTGATCATCATTGGTTCGCACGGCGCCAGCGGCCTCAAAAAGGCATTGCTCGGCAGCAATACGGTAGATGTGGTGAACCATGCAACCGTACCTGTAATTGTAGTGCCGGAGCATACGGTTATTGAAACCATCACACACATCCTGTATGCCTCAAATCTCAAAAAAATTCATGAAGAAACGGAGCTGTTGCTGCCTTTTGCACGCCTGTTAAAGGCCTCTGTCAAAATCATACATGTGCCGCCGCCTCAGTATTTCGATCAGCTGGATTGCCATCCTATTTTAGCCAGTTTAAAAAAAGAAACAGGTTATTCCAATATTGAAATAGAACTGCTGAAGGGAGGTGATGTGCAAGATGCTATTGAGCAATATGCCGTGGCTACTCATGGCGATCTGCTGGCCATGTTTACGCACCGTACCAGCTTTTTAGAGCAGTTGTTCAGCAAAAGCCTTACCCGCGAAATCATCTGGCAGAGCAGAACGCCGCTGCTGGTGGTTAATAAACAAAATGATTAGCGAACTTCTGATATTTTCGGGCCTGGCCTTTTTAATTTTTTTCTGTGGAAAAAGGCTTTCTGTATATGGCGACATCATTGCGGAGTACCTGCATTTGGGCAGAGCCTGGATTGGGCTGGTGCTGATGGCTTTTGTTACATCGCTGCCGGAACTGGCCGTAGGCATCAGTTCGGTGAGCGTAGTGGGTTCTGCCGACCTGGCCCTGGGCGATGTGCTGGGTAGTTGTGTGTTCAACCTTTTGCTGCTTTCCGTAATGGATGCCTTTATTTCAAAAGTGCCGCTGTTGTCCAAGGTTTCTGCCAGCCATATACTTGCAGGCGCCATGAGTATTATTCTGGTGTCGGGTGTAGGCCTGGGACTATTTTTACCACCTAACATTGTCATCAGCAGTTGGATAGGGCTAAGCAGCCTATTTTTTATAGCCGTTTATTTTATAGCCGTACGGTTGCTTTACCTGCACGAGCAAAAGTTGTTTCTGCAAAAAGTGGCTGATGGGGCAACCGCTTTTACAAAACCCGGGATGAGTTTGAAAAAAGCAGTATTGCTTTATGTTGCCAACGCTGCTGTTGTGGTGGGCGCGGCTTTCTTTTTGCCTGGCATTGCGGAAGCCATGGCATTAAAAACAGGGCTGGGCGAATCGTTTGTAGGTACTTTATTTTTAGCGGCATCTACCTCATTGCCGGAGGCGGCCGTTTCTATCAGCGCCATCCGTATGGGTGCCTACGATATGGCTGTGGGCAATCTTATTGGCAGCAACATGTTCAACATCATTATTGTTTCAATAGACGACCTGTTTTATACAAAAGGGCATTTGCTGAAAGATGCATCTGACAGCAATATTATAACCGCCTTTTCTGTAATCATGATGACCGCCATTGCCATTGCAGGACTGATGTATCGCAGCCAGAAAAAAACTTTTTTCATGGCATGGGATGCCCTACTGATTACAGCAGTATACCTGGGAAATCTTTTCCTGCTGTATTATTTACGTTAAGGAAAAAAGCACTTAAAAGGAAAAAGAGACATTTTCTGCTGGCTTTGTTTGGTATGCCGGTTCAGGGGCATAGTCTTTGAATAAACTGTGCTCATGCAGCGTTCTACCCAACCCGACCATTTGCACGATGGCTATGTACATGTGCGCGGTGCGCGTGAGCACAACCTCAAAAATATAAGTCTTCAAATTCCGCGCGATGCGCTGGTGGTGTTTACCGGCGTATCGGGCTCGGGCAAGTCGTCGCTGGCGTTTGGCACTTTGTATGCCGAGGCGCAGCGCCGTTACCTGGAGTCAGTGTCGCCCTATGCGCGGCGCCTGTTTCACCAAATGCCTGTGCCTGTAGTAGATGAAGTAGAAGGCCTGCCACCCGCCGTAGCCCTGCAGCAGCAGCGTGGCGGTACATCCACACGCTCGTCGGTTGGTTCTGTCACCACCATTTCCAACTTGCTGCGTATGCTCTATTCGCGCGCGGGCGATTATCCCAAAGGCCAATCCATTATTTATGCGGAAGCTTTTTCGCCCAACACACCACAAGGCGCCTGCCCACAATGCCACGGTCTGGGAAAAGTGTACGAAGTAACCGAAAAATCGATGGTGCCCGACGATACGCTCACCATTCGCGAGCGCGCCATTGCGGCCTGGCCACTGGCCTGGCAGGGACAAAACCTGCGTGATATACTCACCACCATGGGCTATGATGTAGACATCCCCTGGCGACAGATTCCAAAAAAAGACCGCGACTGGATATTGTTTACAGAAGAAACGCCCACGATGCCGGTTTATCCCGGCTTTACAAAACAAGAAGTGGCGCAGGCCATCAAACGAAAGATGACGCCGGGCTATATGGGTACGTTCACCGGTGCGCGGCGCTACGTGTTGCACACCTTTGCCAATACCCAAAGTGCGCTTATGAAAAAGCGTGTGTCGCAATACATGATCAGCAGCCTGTGCCCCACCTGCAAAGGCAAGCGGCTGCAAAAAGCATCGCTTTCGGTAAAATTTTCTGGGTTTGATATTGCCGATATGTCGCGCCAGCCCTTAAAAAAACTGTTGCAGATATTTGAGCCTTACGCGGCCGGCACCGCCGATGCATTGGCCCGCCTGGCTACTGACCACCAGGAAAAAGCAATGGTGGCGCAGCGCATAGCCGAAGATTTGGTGGCGCGCCTGCAGGTGTTGCTGGACCTGGGCCTTGGTTATTTAACCTTGGAGCGCAGCACGCCTACGCTCTCACCCGGCGAGCTGCAGCGGCTGCGCCTGGCCACGCAGGTGCGCAGCAACCTGTTTGGCGTAGTGTACGTGCTGGATG
Organism: uncultured bacterium; assembly: GCA_965363375.1. Classification (GTDB taxonomy): domain Bacteria; phylum Bacteroidota; class Bacteroidia; order Chitinophagales; family Chitinophagaceae; genus Flavisolibacter. Next base: position 359 of record CBDTUH010000047.1, on the reverse strand, counting down.
AACCATCGGCAGGCCTGCACCCATCTGATACCGAGGCGCTGCTGCGGGCGCTTGACAGGTTGAAGGCTTCCGGCAATTCGCTGTTTGTAGTAGAGCACGAGCTGGATGTGATTAGACATGCCGACTGGATTGTAGATGTAGGCCCCGCCGCCGGCGAAAAAGGTGGTGAGATATTATACAGCGGCCCCACAAGCGGGCTTCAGAAAATACAAGCATCGCTTACGCGCGAGCACCTGTTTGATGATAAGCCTTTCCCCGAAATAGGATACCGGCAGCCACAGGGCTGGCTGCAATTGAGCGGTGTATCGCGCAACAACCTGCTCGGGCTGGATGTAGCTTTTCCGCTGGGCGTGATGACG
>CBDTUH010000046.1:0-14892 GCA_965363375.1 uncultured bacterium | reverse complement strand
ACCTGCAACCACCATCGTAGCCGCATGTATCAAGGCCGAAACCGGTGTAGGACCTTCCATGGCATCGGGCAGCCAAATGTGTAAAGGAAACATAGCTGATTTACCGGCACCGCCGATAAATACCAATGTGAGCGCCCAGGTGAGTGCTGAAACACCCAGAAACGAAGCCGTGGTAATACCAATAAACTCAGGTGACTGTACTGCTGTTAATCTTTCTATCAACAATCCAAAATCAAGCGTGTTGCTGTAAAAGCCCAATATTAAAATACCAATTAAAAAACCAAAATCGGCAAAACGGGTAACAATAAAAGCTTTTTTTGCGGCTGCTACGGCAGAAGGCCGGCTGTAGTAAAAACCAATTAACAGGAAAGAGGAAACACCCACCAACTCCCAGAAAATATAGATCTGGAAAATGTTGGAAGAAAGAACCAGTCCTAACATGGAAAAAGTGAAAAGTGACAGGAACGCAAAGTAAGTAGGGAATCTTTCTTCACCCTTCATATAACCAAGGCTAAAGAGGTGTACCATCAGCGAAATAAATGTTACTACTACAATCAACAGTACAGAAATGGGGTCGATAATGGCACCCATATTAATAACCAAAGTAGGCGAGAAGGAAAGCCAGTTGTATTGAAAAGGAACAATTTTTTGATAAACACCATCTGCCTTCCCATCCACAAAAAAATACTGGTAAGCTATGGCCAGCGAAAGAAAGGTGGAAAGAGCAAGCGAGGTCGTACCAATAACACCTGCGCTTTTCTGAAAATACTTTCTGCCCAGCAATCCCAGCACCACAAAGGTGGCCAGCGGCAGCAGGGGAATGAGTGCTATATAGGAATAGAAGTTCATGGTTTAATATTTTAGGCTTGCTGCTTGTTCAATATCGATGGACTGGTGGCTCCGGTACAAGTTGATGATGATGGCAACAGCTACGGCAGCTTCTGCGGCGGCAATGGTGATGATGAAAATGGTAAAGAACACGCCATCCAGTTTATCGGGATAGAGGTACTTGTTAAAGGCCACGAAGTTGATGTTCACACTGTTTAATATCAGCTCGATGGACATGAGCATGGTAAGCATGTTGCGGCGCGTAAACAGTCCGTACATGCCGATAAAGAAAAGCGCGGTGCTGACAAATAAAATATGCGTTAATGGAATTTCACTCATGTTATACCTCCTCTGCAGTTAGGGTTTTGGCAATAAGAACTTTTTCGAACGGGGCGGGCACCACCGGTTCTTCTTTCGGTGTAAACGTAATTTTTTTCAATTCCGTTTCTTTTTCTTCCGGCGGCTTCATAGCAATCACAATACAACCAATCATGGCGGCAAGTAACAAAATGCTCACTACTTCAAAAGGCAGAATATAACCATGTTCGGTAGGGCTTAGCATCTGCATACCAATGTCACTAACATTTACTACAAAAGGTTTTATGCTGCTGGTGTTGAAGCCGTATTGGGAAATCAGGTTGTAACTAAAACCTAAACCAAAAAGCGCAGCCAAAAGGGAAAAGAGACGTTTTTTAAGTGCGGGCACCGGCATTTTTTTGCCGGGTTCTGCTGTTAAAAAAACAGAGAAGATAATAAGCACCGCAATGCCGCCCACATAAACAATGATTTGAACAGCGGCAATAAACTCCACCTGCATCCAAAAGTAAAGTGCAGCAATGCCCACTAATGAACCAAGGAGCCAGATGGCGGAGCGGAAGATTTGCCGCGATGTAACGGCCAGCATGCCGGCGCCTAATATAAAGGCGGAAATAACATAAAATAGTATAGCTGATGTACTCATTATTCAACGCCCTCCCTGATTTTTGAGCCCTCGTTATTTAATTTTTTGGTCAGCCGGCTACGGTCGTACACGCTGTGCTCAAAGTTCTGCGCCATCTTAATGGCATCGGTAGGGCAGGCTTCCACACATAGGTTGCACATGGTGCACAGCTCCAGGTGGTACACAAACGTATCCAGCGCTTTTTTCTTTTTGCCTTCAGGGCTGATGTCGAATTTGGTAATGACTTTTATAGTTGCATTCGGACAAGCTAACTCGCAGGCTGTACAACCGGTGCAGGCATGTTCGTTGTTCTCATCGTGCGGCATTACCACTTCGCCACGAAAGCGGTCGGCCATTTTCAGCACATCACGATTGTCGGGGTACTGCTCCGTAATAATTTCTTTCGGACTTACAAAATAATAGCCCGTCTGCTTCATGCCCGTAAGCAGCGACTTGGTGGCTTTGTAAATGTCCGTTATGTAATCTTTTATAAACATTGTAAAACGTTTAAATTTCCTTTTAAAAATGCCAGCCCAGTATGGCGATGAGTGTTACCAATAACAGGTTGAAAAGCGATATGGGTAATAAATATTTCCAGCCCAAGCTTAGTAGTTGGTCAACGCGCAGGCGCGGAAAAGTCCAGCGGAACCACATGATGAGAAAGATGAGGAAAAAGGTTTTACCAAAGAACCAAACTGAAGATGGAATGTAATCCATCAGGTGGTTAAAGCCTTCCCAACTGCCAATGTGCAGCGGCATCCAGCCACCAAGGAAAAGGGTAGCACCAATGGCACACACAATAAAGATGTTGATATATTCGGCCAGGAAGAAAAGTGCAAACTTCATCCCCGAATATTCTGTGTGAAAGCCAGCTGTTAATTCTGATTCTGCTTCGGCCAGGTCAAAAGGCGCACGGTTGGTTTCTGCTGTGGCAGCAATAATGAAAATGGCAAACGCAATAATGGCCGGTATGTGGCCTTTGAACAACCACCAGCCGTTGGCCTGCGAATCAATAATGGTGGAAATTTGCAGGCTTTCGCTCAGCACCACGATGGTTAATATAGAAATGCCGGCTGCCAGTTCGTAACTCAATATCTGCGCACCGCTGCGCATAGCACCCAGCATGGAGTATTTGTTGTTGCTGGCCCAGCCTGCTATTAAAACACCGATTACAGAAATGGATGAAATAGCCGTTACATACAACACGCCAATGTTAATGTCCCATATTTGAAAGCCATCAGCAAAAGCAATGGGCGCCAGTATCAGCATGGCTACAATCATTACCACAAAAGGAGCGAGGTTGAAGAGGAATTTATCCGCACCATCAGGTGTAAGACCTTCTTTTAAAATCAATTTGAGTGTGTCGGCTGAAGTTTGGAAAATACCCATTGGGCCTACGCGGTTGGGACCGGTGCGGATCTGCATGCGCGCTGCCACTTTGCGTTCCATTAATACCAGTGACAAACCTAGTACGGCGAACAATGCAATGGCCAGCACAATAATAATAAGGCTTTGGATAATTAATACCCAGGTAGGATTGAAGTTGGCACTAAGCCATTCCTGTATCCCGTTTGTGATGCCTTGTAAACTAAACATAAAGCCTGTTTATAGAGTGAAAGTTGTTTTTTTAAAACGTCTGTTTTTCCTTTTAAACTACAGATTAAGCGGATTTTAAACAACAGGAATTAACCGATTAATGAACAACTGTAAAATCTTTCTTTTTTCTTTTAAAGTTGCTGACTTTTGTACTGTGGTTGAATGACTGTTATTATAAAACGTCTCTTTTTCCTTTTGGCTTTTTTACATTCACCATTCACAACTCAAAACGTCTATTTTTCCTTTTACAATTGAACATTGATTATTGAAAATTTTCTCTACTTCTTCATTCAACATTCCTTGTTCCTTGTTCATTATTCTTACCTGTCAATATCCGGAATCACCAAATCCAGCGTTCCCATGGTAGCCATCAGGTCGCCCAGTTTACTGGCGCGCGACATATGGTCCAGCGCCGATAAATTGGAAAATCCAGGCGAACGGAACTTTATGCGGTAGGGCGTGGTGCCGCCTTCACTAACAATAAACACACCCAATTCGCCGCGCGCCGTTTCAACCCTCGAGTAAAACTCACCTTTTGGTAATTTCAAAACCGCTTTGGTCTTGGCCTGGAAATCGCCTTCCGGTATATTGTCAATCAGCTGTTCAATAATTTTTACAGACTCTTTCATTTCACGCATGCGCACCAGGTAGCGGGCAAATGAGTCGCCTGCAGTTTCCAATATCTCATCAAACTGCACCTGGTTATAAACATCATAAGGATAGAGCTTGCGGATGTCGCAGCTAACACCACTGGCGCGCGCTACTGGGCCGGTGCAGCCATAAGAAATGGCATCTTCCGGTGATAAGTAGCCTATACCTTGCGTACGTTTTTGAAAAATAATATTGCCGGTAACCAGCTCGTCGTACTCGTCAATTTTCCTTTTAAAAAGCTTAATAAAGTCTTTAACACGTTGCTGAAACTGTGGATGCAGGTCTGCCATCACACCACCGGGCACCATGTAGTTCATGGTAAGGCGGGCGCCGCAGGTTTCCTCCATAATGTCGTTAATCTTTTCACGCTCGCGGAAGGCATAAAAGAAAGGTGTAAAAGCGCCCAGGTCCATAGCCATAGCGCCCCACCACAGTTCGTGCGAAGCAATGCGGGTGAGTTCATCCATGATTACGCGGATGTATTGCGCCCGCTGCGGCACTTCTATCTGCAGGCCTTTTTCAACAACCAGCGCACATGCGTGGTTGTTCATGTGCGCCGACAGGTAATCCATGCGGCTGGTCACATAAATAAACTGCCGATAGGTAAGGCTTTCGCACATTTTTTCGATGGAGCGGTGGATATAGCCTAAGTGCGGTTCTATTTTTTTGATGGTTTCTCCTTCCAGCGTTATCACCAGGTGCAGTACACCGTGCGTAGCCGGGTGCTGTGGACCTACGTTTATCACCAGTTCACCTTCCTTACCTCTATCGGTAAGTACTGTGTTGTCTTTTATGATTTCAGTTTCGGTGTACATCGTTACAGTTTTATCATGTTGATGCTATCTTCAAAATCTTTGCGCAGCGGGAAACCTTCAAAATCATCTGTCAAAATCAATCGCCGCAGGTCCGGATGATTGGTAAATTGTACACCAAACAATTCATATACTTCTCTTTCATGGAATTCAGCCGTGCGCCAGATGTCGGAAACGGTTTCTATTACAGGATTTTCCCTGTCCAGTTTCGATTTGACAACTACGGTATGCCGGTGGTGCGTAGAGGTAAGATGGTACACCATCGTTAAATGCGTTTTCCAATCCACGCAGGTAAGGCAGAAAAGGTAATTAAAGTCGAATGGGGCGCGATTCAGCATTTTTGCTAAACGGCCCCATTCCGCTGCTTCAATATTTATGTTCAACCATTCGCCCCCTTCATCGAAGGTGGCGGTGGGGTGTATGCCCGCTATATATTCTTTAATTTCTTCGTTTGTCATGACGCTATTTTTTCATTTCTGATTTGTTCTCGCGTAAGGCCGCTTTTAATTTTTTCCTGCAGCGAAATCAAGGCATGCAGCAGGGCTTCGGGCCGTGGTGGGCAACCGGGTATGTACACATCTACCGGTATTACATGGTCTGCACCTTTTACTACCGAATAGGTATTGTAAAAGAATGGTCCGCCGCTGATGGCGCAAGCACCCATGGCTATTACATACTTTGGGTCGGGCATCTGGTCGTACAGCCTTTTCAGTACCGGTGCCATTTTATTCACAATCGTTCCGGCAATGATGATCACATCGGCCTGCCTGGGCGAGGCGCGCGCCACTTCAAAACCAAAGCGCGAAAAATCGTATTTGGCAGAAGCCACACTCATCATTTCTATACCGCAGCAGGAGGTGGCAAACGTAAGCGGCCACAGCGAGTTGGACCTGGCCCAGTTCATTACATCCTGTATGGTGGAGGCAATAATACCGCCGCCGGGCGTGGGAATAATATGACCGGGAAAGTCTTTATTCTTTTCACGTATTTCTTCTCTTACATCCATTTGAGCGCTCCTTTTTTATGGGCATATAAAAAGCCCAAGAATAATATGAAAATGAAGATGACGATTTCAACTAAGGCTACCATTCCGATTTGCTTTACCACTACAGCCCATGGATACATAAAAATGAGCTCCACATCGAAAATGAGAAACAGCAAAGCGTACAGGTAATAGCCCACATGAAACTGGTGCCAGGGCGAAGTGGTGGTGGGAATACCGCATTCGTAAGGCTGGCCTTTTTGCGCATTAACGCTGCCTTTGTTAAACAGCTTGCCCACCAGTATGCCGCCGGCAGAAAAAAGTACGGCAGCCAAAATCAACACCAGTAGTGATATAGGACCCATAAAAGGTTTTTTAGACGTTTTTAATAGCTGGGTTCGGACAATAAGTTACAAAATATTCCAGGTTTTATCGCCTGATAAAATCTTATCTAAAGGTGTTTTGCCTTTTTTTGCTTTTAGTGCTATAATCTGGTCTTCTACCGTTTCTTCATAAACCGGCCGGTCTTCTGTATAAATAACACCAAAAGGCCTTGGAAAATGTTCGCCATTGAAGGTGGTGTCGAAGAAGCGGGCAATAAGGTTGGCCTTTGTCTTATCCGTTTCATCATGCACCCAAACATCGTTCACACATTCATCATTTACATTGCTGATGATAGGCGTTAATCCATCAAGGTGAATGACTTTTTCGTTGTTCTGACCAAAAATGAGCGGCTTGCCATGCTCCAGGAAAATGGCTTCTTCTTTTTTGGTTTCCTTATCGGAGAAATGGAAGAATGCACCATCGTTAAACACCGGGCAGTTCTGGTAAATTTCAACAAACGAAGTACCCTTGTGTGCATGCGCGCGTTTTAATACAGCCTGCATATGCTTGGGGTCGCGGTCCAGCGTGCGAGCTACGAAAGTGGCCTTGGCACCTAGCGCCAGTTCGGTGGGGTTGAAAGGTTCTTCTACCGAGCCGTAAGGTGATGTTTTGGTTACTTTACCTTTTTCAGATGTAGGCGAATACTGGCCTTTGGTAAGACTGTAAATCTGGTTGTTAAAAAGCAGGTAATTCACATCAAAGTTCTTGCGCATGAGGTGAATAAAATGGTTGCCGCCAATGGAAAGCGCGTCACCATCACCAGAAACGATCCATACACTTAAATCGGGATTGGCTGTTTTTACACCCGATGCAATGGCAGCTGCCCGGCCGTGAATGGAGTGCATGCCATAGGTATCCATGTAATAGGTAAAGCGCGAGGAGCAGCCAATGCCGGAAATGAAAACAAAGTTCTCTTTCGGTACACCCAGGTCTGGAAAAACAGTTTGTACCTGCTTTAGGATTGAGTAGTCGCCGCAGCCGGGGCACCATTTTACTTCAGCCGAAGAAGCAAAGTCCTTCGGGAGCAGGTTGGTGGGTTCATTTATAGTAAACGTTTCCATTTCCTTTTAAGATTTAAGTAAATCAATGATTTTTGTTTTCAGCTCCTGCGTGGTAAACGGCAATCCCTGCACTTTTGAAAAACCGGTAGCCGGTACCAGGTATTTAGCCCTTATCAACTGCAGCAACTGGCCGCTATTCATCTCCGGTATCAGCACTTTATCGTACTGGTGCAGAAGTTCGCCCAGGTTTTTCGGAAAAGGATTTAGATGCCGCAGGTGAATGTGCGCCACATCGTATCCTTCTGCAATTAATTCTTTTACCGCTGTTTTTACAGAACCATACGTGGAGCCCCAGCTCAGTACTGCAAGTTGGGCTTTTTCGCTGCTGCTATCTGGTTTTGCCAAGGGAATAAAGTCTTCAATCTTTTTTACTTTGTCGGCCCGCAGCTGCACCATTTTCTCGTGGTTCAGCGGCTCGTAACACACATTGCCTGTGCCATCCTGTTTTTCTAATCCGCCAATGCGGTGTTCCAGTCCCTTGGTGCCGGGTTTTATCCAGGGGCGCACTAAAAATTCATTGCGCTTATAAGGCAATAATGTTTCGTCTTCTTTTTCTTTTAAGAAAGAAGACTTAATGCTTTGTAAATCATCAGCAGATGGAAAACGCCAGGGTTCAGAGCCATTGGCTATGTAACCATCACTTAAAAGTATTACCGGCGTCATATGTTCCACTGCCAGCTGACAAGCTTCAAAAGCGGTAGCAAAACAATCAGATGGAGAAGCAGCAGCCAATACAGGAAGTGGTGCTTCGCCATGGCGGCCATGCATGGCCATTAATAAATCAGCTTGCTCTGTTTTGGTAGGTAATCCAGTAGAAGGTCCGCCGCGCTGCACATCAATTATCACCAGTGGAATTTCCAGCATAGTCGCCAGTCCCATGGCTTCGGTTTTAAGCGCCATGCCAGGGCCGGAAGTGGTGGTAACCGCAAGTTGACCAGCATAAGCTGCACCAATTGCAGCACAAATACCGGCAATTTCATCCTCAGCCTGGAAGGTTTTTACACCGTTATTTTTGTACTTCGACAATTCCTGCAAAATATCGGTAGCCGGCGTAATAGGATAGGAGCCAATGAAAAGCGGCAGATGCGCTTTTTCGGCAGCGGCCAGCAAGCCAATAGCAGTAGCACCATTGCCGGTTATGTTGCGATAGGTGCCGGGCGGCAGCTTAGCTGGCGCTACTTTAAATTGGGTGGTAAATATTTCTGTATTCTCACCATAGTTCCAGCCTGCTTGTAGGGCGTTGATGTTGGCGTCCGCTATTTCAGGTTTTTTGACAAATTTTTCCCTGATAAAGTTGACGGTGTAATCCACAGGTTTGTCAAACATCCAGAACAGGAGCCCCAGCACAAACATGTTCTTCGAGCGCTCCATTTCCTTCATGCCGAGGCCGGAGTGGGAAAGGCTTTCCTTGGTGAGTTTGGTGATGTCTATTTTATGAACAATATAATTATCCAGCGTGGTATCTTCCAGCGGATTATAATTCTCTGGATAACCAGCCAGCTTCAAATTTTTGGCATCAAAACCACTTGTATTGGCAATAATAATACTGCCACGTTTCAATCTGGGGAGATCTACTTTTAAGGCGGCCGCATTCATGGCAACCAGCACATCGTACTGGTCACCTGCAGTAAAAATTTCGGTGCTGCCAAAGTGTACCTGGAAGCCGGAAACACCCGCAATTGTTCCTATTGGGGCGCGTATTTCGGAAGGATATTCCGGAAAAGTGCTCAGGTCGTTGCCCAGCAGGGCGGCGGTATCGGTAAACTGCATGCCCGTAAGCTGCATACCATCACCAGAGTCGCCGGAAAAGCGCACAACAATCTTTTCAACTTCCTTTTTGGAAATGATCTTTTCCGGTTTTTTTTCAATGGCTTCCATGGCAATCTTTTTTAAGCGTGTAAAGTTTCTTTTTTGGCGAGCAACTGGTCAACCGTTTCTACATACACCTCATCAGGCACACAGCAGTCAACCGGGCAAACCGAGGCGCACTGCGGCTCTTCGTGAAAGCCTTGGCACTCGGTGCATTTGTTGGCGGTTATATAATAGGTGTCGGTAGAAATGGCGGCCTGATTTTCGTTCGCAGCTACAACAGAACCATCCATCAGTACAAAAGTGCCTGTAACATTAGTGCCATCGGCCATGGTCCAGGGCACGCCGCCTTCGTAAATAGCATGATTGGGACATTCAGGTTCGCAGGCGCCGCAGTTGATGCATTCTTCAGTAATTTTAAGAGCCATATTTTTGATGTTTTGGTGGGTTTATTACTGTTCTAAAGTTTACTTTGTTTCTGATTGAATATGCTGATGGAAGTCAAATCTTTTGCTGTTTTTCATCACTTTCCCGTTTTGCACTTACCAATTTTTTAAAAGGAAAAAGAGACGTTTAATGATTGGTGCTTAGGAGGGTTCGTTGTACATTTCCATTTATTATGCAAAATTCAAATGCAGATTCCATGCGCTTCATCATCTTGTCTATTGCCATTGCTTTTGGGTTGCAAGCCTGCATACCGGCTAAAAAAAATACCAGTATAAATACATTACCGGCTACTGAAATGCAGCCGGTTGGCCGATCCTACATTAACGAAGCCAATCAGCTGGCATTAGTGAGTTCAGCCGCGCATTTTTCTTTTTCTTTCGAAGGAGAAGCCTGTGAGCTGAAGGTGCTATTGCCTGCCGGTGCGGGCCACAATTATCTTCAATATGCAGTAAACGGTGTGTACCAGGAAAGGGTAAAAATTGAAGGTGGTGGTCCGCAGGTTATTCCTATCAAAGGCGCAGCAAAAGGAAAAACACAGGTTGCAGTTTACAAAGCCACCGAGGCACATACGGGTGATATTTTTATTGAAGAAATCAGTGGCAAAGCGGTGCGCGCGCTGGCTGCCGCTTCCGGCCCAGTCATTGAATTTATTGGCAACAGCATTACCTGTGGTGCCGCTGCCGATCCATCGGAAGTACCCTGTGGCACCGGCACCTACCACGATCAGCACAATGCCTACATGGCCTACGGACCACGCGTGGCGCGGGTTTTGGGTGTAGAGTATATTTTGAACAGTGTAAGCGGGATTGGCATTTACCGCAATTGGAACAGCGATGGACCAACCATGCCCCAAGTGTATGATAAAATTGATTTCCAGGAAGGAACTACTAAGCTATGGAATCACAAAAGTTATCAACCAATAATCATCAGCATTGCACTTGGTACTAACGATTTCAGTAACGGCGATGGCAAAAGGGAAAGAAGACGTTTTGATAGTGCACAATTTGTTTCAAATTATATACGGTTTGTACAGCAGGTAAAGCAAAAAAATAAAAATGCGCAACTAGCTTTGTTAAGCAGCCCGATGGTTCATGGCAGCAATGCTGTTTTACTGCAAAATTGTTTATCCACGGTCAAAAGGGAAATTGAACGTTTACAACCTGGTGATAAATCTGTTGCTTTATATTTTTTCAAGCCCATGCAGGCAAGGGGCTGCACCGGCCATCCAAGTGTGGAGGATCATGCTATTCTGGCCGAAGAGTTGTTGCCTTTTTTCAGGCAGTTGCTGCAATAATTAAAGCTGCTATACTTTAAAACTTCAAAAGGAAAAACAGACGTTTTGGGTTGTTGAGGAAATTGAGTCGAGAATTGCTAGAATAATTGTGGAGTACTTTTAAAAGGAAAAAGAGACGTTTTTGTATTTGAATAATTTTAAAAAAATGGGAAGCTTCTTGCTTCCCATTTGCTTTTGTAAACTGTTGTGGAATTAGGCTTTTAATTTTTCTTCTTTTTGGCTGACGGCTGTTTTCAAGGTGCTAATGTCATCTGCTTCTATGATCACTTTCATTGCTTTTTCGGCACCTGCATTGCCAAACACTTCGTAGGCATGCATAATATCGTCCATTTTAAAATGGTGCGTGATCAGTTTTTTGGGCTCCAATTTTCCTGATGAAACATTTTTCAGCAGCATGGGCGTTGTATTGGTGCTAACGAGGCCTGTGGTCATGGTAATATTTTGTATCCACAATTTCTGCAATTGCAGATCAACGCTGTGGCCATGTACACCTACTACGGCAATGTGGCCGCCGGGCCGTATTATGTTCTGGCAAATGTCAAACGTAGCCGGCACTCCTACAGCTTCAATTGCTACATCTACACCATCTTTAGTATCGGCCATAATGCGTTTGTACACATCTTCTGTTTCGGAATTGATAATATCTGTAGCACCAAATTTTTTGGCCATTGCCAGTCGGTTGTTGTCCAGGTCAACCATATAAATGCGTGCTGGTGAAAAGAACTGGGCCGTTAGCAGAGCCGACATGCCAATAGGTCCTGAACCGATAATGGCCATTGTATCTCCGGGTTTCACCTGCCCGTTCAGCACACCAATTTCATAACCGGTTGGCAGAATGTCGCTCAGCATCACCAGGGCTTCCTCATCGGCGCCGGCAGGTATGTGGTGCAGGCTATTGTCGGCATGCGGAATGCAAACATATTCTGCCTGTGTACCGTTGATAAGGTGACCCAGTATCCAGCCCCCATCTTCGCAGTGCGCATACATTCCTTTTTTGCAATACTCGCAGGAGCCATCCGATGTAATGCAGGAAATTATTACACGATCGCCTTTTTTAAAGTTCCTTACAGAGCTGCCTGCTTCTTCTACTATACCTACACCTTCATGGCCTAAGGTAGTACCTGGCTGCACAGTAGGAACTTTTCCTTTTATGATGCCAAGGTCAGTACCGCAAATGGTAGTTTTGGTAAGCCTAATTATAGCGTCTGTAGGTTTATTTATCTGGGGTGCCGGCACTTCCTTCAATTCAATCTGGCCTGGCCCGTTATAAACCAGCGCTTTCATTGTTTCTTTCATATTTTAAAGTTTTGAGGTGATAAAATGAAAATGACGCTTGTTTAAAAAGGATACACGTAGGTAAACAAAACCTGAAGTGATTTCATGGGCCGAAAATAAGCTGAATAAACCTGGAATTTTTTTGCCTGCGGATGTGAAAATAGAGATACGGCTTAAACAAGGGAATGACAGCCGTCAGCAATTGTAATGATACCAGTAAGTCTAAAAACGTCTCGTTTTCCTTTTAATAAATAACGCTTTCAACTGAATTCTTCTTCCTGCAAAACCTCTTTATTTGTTAGCTATAAGTATTAATGATATTTGTAAACTTTTATATTCGCAGGTTTAAAGCAGTATAGTTGCCTATTTTAATTCGATATATAATTTTATTTCTTTTACTGGGTTTGAGTGTGGTTGCAAAAGGTCAGCATTTTGCTGCTCAACCAATAGAAGGACAGCCGTCGCTGGAAGTTTACGACCTGCTGAAAGACAGTAAAGGGTATTTATGGCTGGCACACGACAAAGGCATCAGCCGTTTTGACGGCATGCAGTTTCTCAATTTTTTTAATCCGCAGCAAAATTCGCTGTCCATGACAGATCTGGCAGAAGACCGTCTGGGCAGGATATGGTGTCATAATTTTACAGGGCAGATCTTTTACATTGAACAATTGCAGTTGCATCTTTTAAAGGATTACAATTACAACAATGAAAAAAGCTTTCCAAGGCTGGTTGTTTGTGGAGATGAAATAGTAGCCACTTCTAACAAGGGGTTATTCGTACATCATACCAGAACCGGTCAATCGCGCTATTACAACCTCCCAGGTGGTACTGGATCTTTAACGGTTGTTGGCAATAAGGTTATTGCTTTTGGTGCCGGCAATTGGTACCGTTACCAGGCAGGAGAGGGCATAACCGCTATAAAAGGTGATATTGTTTTGGAAAAAGGGCAAACCTACAGCCTGCAGAATGTAAGCCAGAAGGATACTTTTTTTCTGACGGCAAATCCTTCAGGAACTTATTTTCAACTGACGCTGGAAAAAGATTCCATTAAAGTTCATGCGAAAAAAAGAACAACTTCTTTTATCAACACAATTTCTATTGATGGAAGCAATACATGGGTGCATACCAAGGATCATAGCTTTACTACCAATAAAAAGCATCAGATTGCCGGCCATAACCTTACGGATATTATTACAAGCCCCAACGGGCACCGTTGGATGAGCAGCCTTAAGCTTGGATTAAATGTTCTGTACAATGCAGACCAGATTCTCTACTACAAGCTGGCTGAAGGCGACCGGGATGAATTAAAGAAAATAGTGGTTCACAATGAAAAAATTTATGCAGGTACTACACGTGGTGTTTTGCATGTAAAAACAGACAGTGGTTCATTTAAAAAAGTTGATTCAATACCTCTGCAAGCCGGTGGCATCGAAGGACTCTATAGCCTTGACTCTTCACACCTGTTGGTAGCTGCAGCTGTGGGCTTGTATATGTATAATAGCAACACAGGCCAGATAAAACAATTGTCTTATTACCTGATTGCCAAAGATGTGCTTTTGCGGAATGGTGTTGTTTACCTGGCTACCACAACAGGAGTTGCCAGTTTTCCCCTCAGGCAACCTGGTCAAATTGTACTGAAAATAAATGAAAAGCTTTTTGGTAAAAGCAACCGTTGCCGAAGCATCACATTTGCCGGCGATACATTGTTTGCGGGCTACAGTGATGGTGTGCATATTGTGCATAAGGGAAAAATAGAAAAACTTCTCTTTAATAACGAACCAGTTTTTGCTTCCAATCTGCACACTTATGATTCTAAAATTATAATTGGCACCTACAACCAGGGTTTATTAATTCTTCAAAACAAAAAAGTAACTGTGTTAAATGATAAAAATGGACTGGTTTCCAATTCCATACAGGATATAACGAAAACAGGTGGCACCAGTTGGCTAATTTATGCCGATCATGTACAGCAGTTGCGTCCTTCGTTTCCTTTGATGGATACTGATGCCGTTACATTTGCACCGATACGTGATATCGAGGATTTCATGGTTTTCGGGAACCGCCTATATATTGTTTCAGGTGGTGTTCTTTATAGTATGAACCAATCACCGCCAAAACTGATGTCAATAAAGGCCACAGCTATCGATAAATTAATAGTGAATGATGAAAGTATGCTTGGTGCCAGGCGGTTACAACACTTTCAGAACAACCTGCAGTTTCATGTTTCTACACCATTCTTTTCTCCTTTTGCTAAAATTCTGTATCAATACCGCATTATAAGCGAAACAGATAGTACCTGGCAAATGGCGGCGCCCGGTCAAACAGACTTTACCATTTTGGCTTTGCGCCCTGGTGCCTATACATTTGAAGTAATTGCCATTGATAACAGCCGCACTATAATTTCAAATCCGGCTTTTTACCAGTTTGAAATATTGCCACCCTGGTATCAAACCTGGTATTTTAGAGTATCTGTTATATTGTTGCTGCTTGGACTTTTATTTGGTGTGCTTCAATTTTATTTTAAAAACCGACTGAGAAAGCAAAAGCTTGAGTATGAAAAAGTTTTAGCTGTACAGGTAGAGCGGCAGCGAATTGCAGCTGAAATTCATGATGATATTGGAGCCGGTCTTTCAGCGGTGCGGCTTCTTACAGAAATGGTGCAGAATAAAGTGCAGATGAGTGAAATGCAAAAAGAGGTAAGCCAAATACATAATTACGTAAGTGAGCTCTCATTAAAGATAAAGGAAGTTATATGGAGCCTGAATGCCAGTAATGATAGATTGGAGAATCTTTTGTTTTATATACAGCGGCAG
>CBDTUH010000045.1:0-15029 GCA_965363375.1 uncultured bacterium | reverse complement strand
ATTCACCACCCCTCATTCGATGGAAAAGGTCAAGGTTTTCTTCTATGCTTCTGTCACGGTATGGGCTGGCGGTGCCGGGCACGGTAGGCGAGCCTTTCTGAACTGCAATTTCTTCAGCTGTTGAGTCGTCTACATAAGCCAATCCTTTTTTAATCAGTATAACGGCAAACTCGTACAGCTTGTCAAAATAGTCCGATGCGTATAGTTCGTTTTTCCATTTAAAGCCCAGCCAGGCTACGTCTTCCTTGATGCTTTCTACGTATTCGGTTTCTTCCGTTACAGGGTTGGTATCGTCAAAGCGCAGGTTGGTATAGCCGCCGTATTTGAGGGCCAGTCCAAAGTTGAGGCAGATAGAAGTGGCGTGCCCCATATGCAGGTATCCATTCGGCTCGGGCGGAAAACGCGTGATGATGGATTCGTGCTTGCCTTCTTCAAGGTCTTTTTCTATGATTTCTTCTATAAAATTCAGGCTCTTTTCTTCGCTCATGCTTTGTGTTTAAAGAACGCAAAGATAACGCTTGAAGGGCGGAGTTGTAAATACGTCTTTTGTAAAACTATTCATTGACTTAAACAAAAAAAATAGCTGTATAAAACGTCTGTTTTTGCTTTTAAAAAGGGAGGGATAAAGATGATAAATAATGCAAAAAAAATGTGGAGCAAAAACTACAAAAAGCCTTTGGAGCAATTTTTCTAAACTGCTCTAAAGGCTTTTCAGGCATTATATCCAAAGCAATAAATCGCAGGAATTGGCTTACAAACCGCGGTAGCCATTGTAGCCACCATTGCGCGAATAATAACCTCTTTTAGTTGTATTTTCATCCATGCTTCTTCCCTGACCCTGTTTCAAAGTCGTGTTTTCGACGCTGCGCTTGCTGCCTCTTTCTTTTCTTGGATTTTCTTCCCGGTTTCTGTCAGGCATTCTTTCCTGATCGTCAAGATATTTATTTTTGTTTGCCATAATCAATTGGTTTAACTCCACACCATTAATATAGCAAAAAGAAAGCCGTTTCTTGTTTAGAAAACACTAATGATATATAAAGCGAAAAGTTTTTATATGATTTTCGTCAGCCTTTTATTTTTACAGGTTGCGCAGGCGAATGGAGAGCTGCAGGTGCTGGCTGTTTTTTAGGTTAAACTGGTTGTCTTTAAAGGCCGGTGCAGCGGCAAAAGGCAGTTTGTTTTTAGAGGCGCCATATCCTTCTTTGGGCATGCCTACAAAGTTTACATCAAACTTATTATTGTTATTGGCATCATGAAATACAGAGATGGCGTAAGTGCCGGCAGGAACATTGTCAAAACGGGCTACGGAAGCTTTATTGCTGACATTAGTTGTAACACATTGCAGCGGCTTGCCTTCGCCATTGAACGAAGCGGCATTATCGAAAATGCATACGCGGCAAACGCCGTTGTTATTTTTAATGTTGGAGATGGAAACAGTAATCTTTCCCTGCGCCTGCACGGCTGAAGCCATCAACAGCATAGAAAAGAAAAAAAGAGCTTTAGCAGCACGCTTCATCCGGGTACATTTTTAAATTGTAAAATAAAACTGTTTAAAAAACCATTCCAGTTTTACAACAAAGTTTTGGCTTCTTTTATCAGGCAGGCTACACGCTCCATCAACAAGGCTTGTTCTTCTTCCGTCAGCTCGTAAACCACTTCTTTTTTATTGCTGTCGATCCATTTAAAACTATCCACTTTTATAGTGGCCAGGCGGTTGAGTGCAGAGGGCGTAGTTGTCGTGTTTCTGAACGTAAAATGAAAAAGGCCTTCACAGTTCATAGAGCCGGTGTTTTTGAATGTAGCTTTCAGCCTGGTACCTTCGTAGCTTACCTGCGCCTGTGAGGCATCATTAAAGCAGCGGCCTTCGCTGCCACTGTTCAGTGCAAAAAAGAAATCCACTTCGGTTTTGGTAGCATCTACCGACAGCAAAAAGCGACTGAGGCCCTGGCCAAAAGGCATGAACCCGGTGGTATATTTTGGCAATTGTGTAAATTGGTCCACTTCTTTTTTTACACCGCAATCCTGAGCTGCAGCAGCCAGCGGCAAAAAGGCCAAAAGGAAAAACAGACGTTTCATAATGTAAGTTGTTGGTTTAAAAATAGTTCAAGTTGACCCAACAAGGTTGTTGATGCTGTTAAAAAAACATTTAAAATCCTTATTCAACCTCAACCAATAGCAGAAGCGCTTTACCGCAAGTAATAAATGTCAATTTTATTGTAAGTAAATAAAGCCACCTTTGCTATATAAAACGGGTGCGTATGAAAAAGATAAAAGCTATACACAGTGCCGCTTACGAACCCATTGCCGACCTGGTTACTTACCGCGCCATGCCTACCATGCATGTGCCCATGAATCTGCTCGATCCATTTATATTGCTGAACCACCATGGCTACCAGCAATACCGGCCGCATAACAGCGGACTGCCATTTGGCCCGCACCCGCACCGCGGTTTTGAAACGGTGACCTTTATTTATGAGGGCGACCTAACCCATAAGGATAGCAGTGGAGCCGAGTCGGTAATAAAAGCCGGCGGTGTGCAGTGGATGACGGCCGGCCGCGGGCTGATACATGCCGAAATATCTTCAGAAGAATTTAAAAAAAGGGGTGGCCCCCTGGAGATATTGCAACTGTGGGTGAACCTGCCCGCCGAACATAAAATGACGAAACCCAGGTATATAGGTTTGCAAAAAGAAGAAATACCCGAAGCGCTGTGGGATGAGGGCAAGGTAAAAGCGCAACTTATCAGCGGCAACTGGAGCGGCAGTGAAGGCGCCTTTCAACCCATTAGCGACATTTATCTTTCCAATCTTTATTTTACAAAAGAGGGCAAAGCCAGCTTTAGCATTCCGCAAGGGCAGAACGTGCTTTTTTACGTGGCCCGCGGTGCCGTGGCTGTAAACGATGAGGAAGTGCGCAACCATTGCCTCGTACATTTTGAAAACGAAGGAACCGAGATAAAAGTGGAAGGGCTGGACGATGAAGCCATTCTTTTATTTGGCTATGCTACGCCATTAAATGAACCCTTTGAAGCACACGGACCTTTTGTAATGAATACACGCGAAGAAATTGCACAGGCTTATGATGCGTACCGTAGCGGGCAGATGGGTAATGTTGATGTACTTTAAATATTCAATACAATCACTAAAAAATTAAAAGGGAAAAGAGAGGTTTTTTAAAGCAAAACGTCTCTTTTCCCTTTTAGCTTATAGCAAGAAATATTATTTGCGGTAAAGGTGTTTAAAAATGCGTGCGTCGGCATAAAAAGTACCCAGCGGCAACAGCGAAGCTGCCAATGCCAGTGCGGTGTTTTTGGTAGTGATTTTGAATTCGGCTTTTGCCACCAGCACGGCCAGCACATACCATACAAACAAAACGCCATGCGCCATACCAATCACGCTTACCGGCTCGGGAATGCCGGCCCAGTATTTCAGCGGCATGGCAATTAACAGCAACAACAAAAACGAAATGCCTTCCAGCAAGGCAGAAAGACGCAAATGTCCTTTGGAGGTGGTAAAAAATTGTTTCATAGCAACAGCCTGTTTATGGCCGCAAAAGTAAGCCGCCTACCGGTAAAGAATTGTTATAAAATAATCAAACCTCTCTTTTTCCTTTTGTTGTTTAATGAATTTCTTAAACCAAAACATTAGTATCTATAATAACCTCATTTCCTGAAACCGTTACTTCGTAAACCTTTATTTTTTCTTTTGCCGGGCCGGCCGTTACTGCGCCATCTGCTACGCTAAACTGTGAGCCATGCCAAGGGCATTGAACCGTACCGCACATAATGCTGCCGCCCGCCAGCGAGCCGCCTTTGTGGGGGCAGCGGTCGTCAAAAGCTACAAAGCCTTTTTCCGTTTTGGCCAAAACAATGCGTTTGCCATTAATATGCAACAGCTTCATACTATTTTCTTTCAGTTCGTCTACCGTTGCCACGGCCAGCTTTCCACTTTCATTATCTAAGTAAGCTTCGTTTCATTTGCCGGCATTGGCGTAGCGCTGGTCCACACCAATCTGGTTTCTGTACACCAATGTTCCGCCCATCCATCCGGCAATCAACAGCAGCACCATTCCAGCGCCTTCCAGCAATAGCACTATTAGTGATATATCATCGGTTTGTTTCCTGTAAAGCCAAACGCCCAGGTGCAAAACCACATTGGTTACATTAAGCAGTCCATGTATGGAAGCGCGTTTCTTAGCTGAACTTTTGGGCGGAACGGTATACACATAATCGATAATACCGGGCACAGCAGCCAGCAGCGCAAAGCCTACGCCTGCAATCTGAAGGTAAAAACCGGTTTGCCAAAATGTAGCGTTGTCCGTAAAATATCCTAAAACATCAAACAACAAAGTGCCGGTAAAAAAAGCCAGCGGAAAAGGAATTAAAATAGGATGGAGCGGGTGACTTTTGAGGTGTGCTTTGCTACGCATGTCAATCTGGTTTATTGCAGTACCATCAAAAAAAGGACCCTGACCATTTAAAAGGAAATAGAGACGTTTTGGTAAAAATTAAAAATTAATAATGAAGAATCAGGTGAATGTGGCCTTGCCGATATTATGTTTAAGCTTGAAAAGAAAAAGAAAGGTTTGTGCTGATGTTTTTCATAATAGAAAGCATTAATAAAACGTCTCTTTTTCCTTTTGATGAATCTGTAGCTTTTTATTTCACGTTTATCATCTCAAGTTTTACGTATCACCAAGCATCTCATTTCTCTTTTCACAGCATCAGGTAAATTTTTCATACTGTGCCCGCACAAAACAGAAAATGCCATAGCACACAACGCCCAATGCAATAAGCCCCAGCAGGTATTTGCCATAGCTGCTGTCTTGCAAAAAGCCAAAGGCCTGTGCTGTATCGCCGGCTTCTGCCGCCTGTGCCTGCATGGCCGCTTTCAGCAGCATCCAACCGATAATGAGCCACACAATACCCCGGGCCACATAACCAGCTTTACCCGTTTTAATAAGAGCCGAGCTGGCGCCAGAACTGTAGTTCATAGAGGAAACATGCTTTTTATATTTTTCGGAAAGCGCATAATAAACCTGGTAAATACCCACAGCAGCGATAATGAGTGCAAAACCGCCCAGCAGCCATTGTCCCATTGGTTTGCTCAGCAGCTCGGCTGCAATGGTTTGGTTGCTGCCGCCGCTACCGTTACCGCCCGAAGATTGCAGAGCTATACGCATTGCTGCAAAGCCAATAGAAAGGTAACCCAGGCCACTCAGCAGGTAACGCGCTTTTTTACCCCATTTCTTTACATCTTTTTCACCCTGTTGCTTATGGGTAAAAGCTTCCACTACACGCCAAACGGCATAGCAAAGCAGCCCAACGCCTACGGCCAGCAGCAGCCATTTACCAGCCGGCAGGTCTTCAATCGATCGCAAGGCACCCGTGGTATCGGCACCGGAGGTTGACTGCCCGCCAATATGAAATGCTGCCATAAAAGCAATGATACCTACCAGGCAGTAAACAATTCCTTTGGCTGTTAGTCCCGCTTTGGCCAGCGGCGTTATCCAGCCGGGTGTATTTGTACTCATACTATTAGCTATAACAAAATTTTGCCAGCCCCAATAAAAAGCAACCATCCATATTATAAAGAGGCAGGCCGTTTTGTGTTTTAATTCCCCAATATTTTTCGGGTACGAAAATAGCTTTAGCAAATCCCAGTAGGATCAATACCAAAAGAAAAGTGGATTCTATTAAAAATAAACAACAGAAAGGCATTTGTATGAAGCTATCATTTCATGGCGCTGCGCGTACCGTTACCGGCTCCAAACATCTTTTAACCCTCGACAGCGGACTGCAGATTTTACTGGATTGTGGTATGTTTCAGGGCCTGGGCCGCGATACCGATAAACTAAATGAAACTTTTGGATTTGACCCTAAAAGCATTTCTTACCTGCTGCTATCGCACGCACATATCGATCATACCGGCCTTATTCCAAAGCTGGTAAAAGAAGGTTTCAGCGGAAAAATCATTTGCACGCCCGCCACCCGCGACCTTACCGAAATACTGCTGTACGACAGCGCCGAGATTCAAACCTACGAAACTGATTACATCAATAAACGTCGCGCCAAAAATGGGCAGCCGCTTTACGAACCGCTATATAACAGCGATGATGTAGCCGCCTGCCTGCAGCTGTTTGAAACCTGCGAATACGGTGAGTGGTTTGCCATTGGCGATGAAGCGGAAGTAATGTATACCAACACCGGACACCTGGTGGGCAGTGCTGCCATTAATTTAAAAATAAAAGAAGGGAAAGAAGAAATAAAACTGTTCTTTAGTGGCGATGTGGGCCGCTACCGTTCGGTGCTACTACAGCCGCCGGCCGAATTTCCGCAAGCCGATTATATCATACTCGAAAGTACTTATGGCGACAAGCGCCATGATCTTACTTTTAATAACATAGAAACACTGCTGAAGCATATAAAAGAAACATGTGTAGCCGGTGGTGGGCAATTAATCATCCCGGCGTTTAGTGTGGGCCGAACGCAGGAAGTGCTGTATGCGCTGAACCAGCTAAGCCTGGAAAAACGCCTGCCTGAACTGGATTATTTTGTGGACAGTCCATTAAGCTTAAAAGCTACAGAAGTAATCAAAAAATATACGGCCGATCTTAGCGAGCGGCTACAGCAGGTGCTGCAAATAGATGATGACCCATTTGCTTTTCCGGGAATGAAGTATGTAGAAACGGTTGAAGACAGTAAAAAGCTGACCGACCACGAAGGTCCTTGTGTGGTGATATCGGCAAGCGGCACGGCCGATGCAGGGCGCGTGCGCCATCACATCAACAGCTGCATCGAAAAACCGAATTGTAAAATATTGATCGTAGGTTATTGTGGTTCTCAATCGCTGGGCGGGCAACTGTTAAACGGTGCTAAGGAAGTTGAAATTTTTGGCGACCCTTGCGAAGTAAAAGCGCAGATAGATAAAATGGGCGGCTTGAGTGCCCATGGCGATTGCGACGACCTGAACCAATACCTTAACTGCCAGGATGCGCAAGGAGTAAAAGCGGTTTTTTTAGTGCATGGCGAGTACAAAGTGCAGCAGGAGTTTGCTGCCAAGCTGGAAAGAAAAGATTATCAAAAAGTAGAGATACCGGCCCAGCATAGCGTGTATGAAATAACAGCCCAAGGTGTAACCTATCTGGAGAAAGCAGAAGCGGAGAGTGTATGATTTTTTAGTTGATAAGTAAACCCTCTCATTTTCCTTTTGATATTAATTAAATTTATGAAACTGACATTGGGTTAATAGTGAAAACGTCTGTTTTCCCTTTTGTTTCACTCATTCACTCATTCATTATTGACCAAAACAAAACGTCTCTAATTCCTTTTGATTATATAAAAAAACAGGAGCTTAAAATAAGCTCCTGTTTTCTCTGTCTCTGATGTATTCTTCCACTTCTTCCGGGTCGAACCCTACTTCCTGCACGGCGCGCAATATGGCTTCTACCGGCAGTTTCAATTGTTTTGATAAAAGGTTAATGTGGTATTCTTCTGAACCTGCTACACCAAACCTGTCAGTGCTGGATACGAATTGGTACATGTTATACATAAGGGTGCTTTGCCTTACTACTTTCTAAAATAATACCAATTGCACAACAGCTTTTATTTCCACATCCTCACAAAAAAAATGTTGCGTTTGAACGCAACACCTTATAAAAATGATTCGAAAAATACACAATTAGCTTAGCCAACTTTTACTTCAGATTTGGAAAAGGAATTAGAGACATTTTCTACCTGTACCTGCGCTTTTTTTTCGCGCGCAACATCTATCGGGTCGCCAAATAAAAAGAAGATTTTTCTTTTAAAACCTTTTGCGCCTTTTACATCTTTCCACATGTCTACATATTCGTGAAAATTGATGATGATAGGATTCGCTTTATTCTCGATGTTGGTGGTAATGCCATAAATCACTTGCTCTTCCTCTTCCTGGTAAGTGCCAAACATGCGATCCCAGATGATGAATGTAGCGCCGTAGTTCTTATTGATATATTTTTCCTGCGAGCCGTGGTGCACCCGGTGGTTGGATGGTGTGGCCAATATATATTCAATAGCCGGGTGCAGCTTGGGTATGTACTCGGTATGAACCCAAAACTGGAATAATACAGCAATCTGGTTGACCACAAAAAAGATAATGGGATGAAAGCCCATAAGCGCCACCGGCAAAAAGAAAATAAGTTTGAGGTGCTGCACCCAGCTGAGGCGAAAAGAAACCGTTAGGTTGTAATGCTCGCCGCTGTGGTGCACCACATGGGTGGCCCACCAGAAGCGTTGCTGATGCGATATGCGATGTGCCCAGTAGCTGCAGAAATCAAAAATGATGTAACAGGGTAAAAAGGTCCACCAGTTGAGCGCCATGCGCCAGGGAATCATGTTATAAATCCACACGATCATGTAAAAAAGGGTAAGCTTCAGCAGCAGGTTGATAATTACATTGCCCACGCCTACGAAAATAGATCCGATGGTTTCTTTTTTGTCGTACAACTGCCGGTTCTGGTAACGCGAAATGACCCACTCCAGCAACACAAAAAAGAACATGACAGGTGCAGCCCACACTATAATATTAGGTGCATCCCCTTGCAATTCTTCAATCACGTTAAAAGAGATCGGTGGAGCGCCAAACAAAGAAGATACATTATCTGCCATTGCTACAAATTAATTACCGGATTAAAACGAAAATTCTTCTGCTCTAAGATAAAACCACTGCCTTCAGGCTCAAAAAAATATTTTACCTTGAACTTTAAATATAAAGATTAATGACAAATCAATAAGGGGAATACCTCGTTTTTTAATGCTACGGCATGATAGTGTAATGATTGTATCTGTATCTTTCTTGTAATAACATTGCAGCCCTCTTCAATATTTAATCTCTTATATGCAAGGATTGCCTCTAACCGTTCGTCGTTCCATAGAGTTGTTGGGTGTTTTTTTGCTGGGCTACCTGGTAGTAACCGGCCGTGAAATTTTGATGCCGCTGGTGATGGCGTTTTTTATTGCCATTGTAATGCAGCCTTTTTATCGTTTTTTGCGCAATCGCCGCCTGCCCGAAGTGCTTTCCATTGCCTTGTCGCTGCTGGTGCTGGTGATATTTGTAGGCATAATTGTGTGGTTTTTTTCGGCACAGGTAGGCCGCGTGGTGGCTGATTTTCCGCAGATAAGAGAGAATGTGATGTTGCATCTGAATTCATTAAGTAGTTGGATCAATGCCAAAACCAATTTCTCTACCAAAAACCAGCTTGACCTGATCAACGAACAGAGTGCGCGCCTGCTCAATTATGCTGGTGGCATGATGTCGGGCACGGTTGCTTCCATAACGTCTATTTTTATTTTTATTGGCCTGCTGCCCATTTACATTTTCCTTATCATGTATTACAAAAACCTCCTGCTAAGGTTTGTTTTCATGTGGTTTCCGCAAGCCAGTCATACCAAGCTGGAAGATGTTATGCGCGAGGTTCAGGTGATCATCAAAAGCTATCTGGTAGGTTTACTCATCCAAATAACTTACATCACTATTTTACTGGGTGGACTGCTACTTATATTCGGCATCAAACACGCGCTGCTGATAGGTGTCATTTTTGCCATATTAAATTTAATTCCTTACGTAGGTGCACTTATCGGCAACATCATTGGCGTGCTGCTGACACTAACTTCATCGCAAGAGGTTTGGCCTATCTTTCTGGTGCTGGGCACCATTGCCTTTGTGCAGTTTTTAGACAATAATATTTTGATGCCGCGCATTGTGGGCTCCAAGGTAAAAATTAACGCGCTGGCGAGCATCGTTGGTGTTATTGTGGGCGGCAGCCTGGCCGGTGTTACAGGTATGTTTTTATCGCTGCCGATAATTGCGGTGATGAAGATTATTTTCGACCGTACCAATAATATGAAGCAGTGGGGCGTGCTGCTAGGTGATGAAAAACCAAAGTTCAGCCCAATGAGCTTCCCGGTGTTCCGGCTGAAAAGCAAAAAAGTAAAAGAAAAACTGGAAGAACAGAACGATATTGAAAAACCATTTGAAGGTGAGCCGAAACCGGAAGAAAAGAAAGAAACTACAACTGACATAAAAACAGTAGAGGGGCCAAAGCCGAAGGAATAAACAGTATAAAACGTCTGTTTTTCCTTTTATGGTGTATAGTTCAAGGCGAGAAGCCTGTTTATTAATAAGCTTATAAACGTTTCATTTTCCTTTTGTATTTCCAATCCATTTATCGACCTATTAATTTCTTCACCAAAGCCTCGACGTTTATTTTAATTCGTGAAAATGTGAAGAGCTGAACTTTTGAACTAACCTCAAAACGTCTGCATTTCCTTTTGATGAGTCCGTTTATTTTTATCTCATATTTATCGTCTCAGTTTTTGCGTCTCACCAAAAGTCTCTTTTTCTTTTTGAAAAATAAATCGGAAACAAACGCATTTATGTTGAATTTATGATTGATGAGTAGAAAACATTTCTAAACAATATGTTAGGTTATAACCTTAATTAATCTGCATTTGCAACTTATTCACTAAATTTCCGATCCTAAATGTGTACGCATTTAGTTTTTCCAAAATATATAAATCAAGTATGCAGATGAATTTGAAAACTTCATTGCTGACGTCACTTGTGCTTTCGGCGTCAGTTACTCTTTTTGCACAACGAACCGGGCAGAATCCTCCTGCCAATCCTAATGCGCCGGGCAACACATCTCAAACCACTGCTTCGCGCAATACTGGCCCAAAACCGTACAACGAAGTGATAACAGCACGCGCCCGCACCAACAAAGGCCTGCTGACTACGCACATGGTGGATGACAAGTATTATTTCGAAATTCCGGATTCGGTGCTCAACCGCGAGCTGCTGGTGGTAAACCGCATTGCCAAAGCTGCAGCAGGCAGCCGCGCCGGCTTTTTGGGTTATGCCGGCGACCCTATTTCCGACAATGTTATTTCGTTTGAAAGAGGCCCTAACAACCGCATTTTCCTGCGCAGCATATCTTACCAGGAAGTAGGCCGCGATTCGGCCGGCGGTATGTACCAATCGGTGCTTAACTCTAACCTGCAGCCCATTGTCGCTTCTTTCGACATCAAAGCCAATGCGCGCGACTCCATTACCGGCACCCGCGGCGTGGTAATAGATATGACCGATTACCTGATGGGCGATAACGACATCCTTTTCTTCAGCTCGCGTACCAAGCGGGCGCTGGGACTGGGCGCTTACCAAAAAGACAATTCTTATATTGTTAATTTAAAATCGTTCCCCTCTAATACCCATATCAGCACGGTAAAAACCTATATGCGCACGCCGCCGCCTTCTGGTGGTCAAGGCGGTGCACCAACGCCGTCAATGGGTGCAGCATCGGGCTCGCCAACTACTTACGAGTTGAGCAGCTCCATCATCATGCTGCCCAAAGACCCCATGAAGCCGCGCCTTTTTGATAGCCGTATAGGTTATTTTTCAACTGCCTATACCGACTTTGACCTGAACCCTCAAGGCGTGGAAACCGTTCGCATGATCACCCGCTGGCGCCTGGAGCCCAAAGAGGAAGATGTGCAGAAATACCTGCGCGGCGAACTGGTAGAACCAAAAAAACCGATTGTATTTTATATTGACCCGGCTACGCCCAAAAAATGGGTGCCTTACCTCATTCAGGGCATCAACGACTGGCAAATTGCTTTTGAAAAGGCCGGTTTTAAAAATGCCATTATTGGTAAAGAAGCACCCGTGAACGATCCGGAATGGAGCATCGACAATGCAAACTATTCCGCCATTGTTTACAAGCCTTCTGACATTCCAAATGCCAGCGGCCCGCACATCCGCGACCCGCGCACCGGCGAAATACTCGAATCGCACATCAACTGGTACCACAACGTAATGAACCTGCTGCGCAACTGGTATTTTATTCAAACGGCAGCCGTTGATCCGCGTGCCCGCACCACCCGTTTTGAAGATGAACTGATGGGTGAGCTGATCCGTTTTGTATCGTCGCACGAAGTAGGTCATACACTTGGCCTGCGTCACAACTTTGGCTCTTCATCTACGGTGCCTGTAGAAAACCTGCGCAACAAAAAGTGGGTGGAAGAAAATGGCCACACACCATCTATAATGGACTATGCCCGTTTTAACTACGTAGCACAGCCGGAAGATAAAATTGCTGACAAAGGTTTGTTCCCGCGCATTGGCGATTACGACAAATGGGCCATTGAGTGGGGTTACCGCTGGTACCCCGACAACCGAACGCCGGTAGAAGAAAAAGCAGCTTTAAACAAAATGGTGATAGATAAGCTGAAAAATGAGCGCCTTCGCTTTGGTACCGAAAGCGATCCTGATGATCCGCGCAACCAGAACGAAGACCTGGGGGACAACGCGGTAAAAGCCAGCACATATGGTATTGCCAACCTGAAAAGGATTGTAAAGCAACTGCCCGAGTGGACCAAAGAACCAGCCCGCCAGTACGAAAGCCTGGAGGAATTGCATGGCCAGGTGATCACACAATTTAACCGCTATATGGGCCACGTAGCCAAATACATTGGTGGTGTAATGCACACTCCGAAAACTGTAGAGCAGGAAGGTGTGATTGTAGAGTTTGTACCGGAAGCACGCCAGAAAGAAGCCATGAGCTTTTTGCAGCAGCAACTGTTTCAAACACCAACGTGGATTATAGGCGATGGCATTAGCGACTACACCAACCGCAATAGCCTGACCACGATTTCATCTTTGCAAAATGGAACTTTAGGCCGCCTCATCAGTGCTTCTACAATGGGTAAGTTGTTGCGTGCTGAAGCGGAAGGTGAAGGCAATGTGTATACGGCTACCGAAATGCTGACCGACCTGCGCAAAGGCATTTGGAGCGAACTGGCGACCCGTCAGCCGATTGACATTTACAGGAGAAACCTGCAAAAATTATTTGTAGATCGTTTGTCCGATCTGATTAACCCGCCGACACCAACTTCGGCAGCGGCTGCCGCTTTTGCTTCTCAAAACAGCATCAGCAATACCGACGCCATTTCAATTGCCAAGGCGCAGTTGCGTACATTATCAGCCGAAATTAAAGCGGCGCTGCCGGGCATCACTAATGCCACCACGCGTGCGCACCTGATGGATGTGCAAGACCGCATTTCCATTGCACTGGATCCAAAAAAATAAAGATTCAAGTTTTTAATGATCATAAAACCCTGCTTAGTGCAGGGTTTTTTTATGCTTCTTTAAAAGGAAAAAGATACGTTTGTTTTAGTTGATAAGTTAGCAGGCTGAAAAGTTAACTAGTTGCTAAAAGGAAAAGGAGACGTTTTAGAAAAGCTGCTTTAATTATTATATATCATTGACAATTCACACTTCACAAAAGGAAAAACTGACGTTTTGGTTATAATGCTTCTGATGAGCTGGCACTATAAAAGAGAATCAAAACGTACCTTTTTTCTTTTAACCAAATGGCTGAAACTACCGCCGGGCTTGTATTTGCGTCCCATTACTGGCACGAAATTTTACTATAGAACTTTCATAATTGTAAACGAAAACCAACATATGAAAAAGTATCTTGTTCCTTTTAGTTTTATTTTTTCGGCAGCCGTTCTGGTAGCCTGCGGCAACAACGAAAACAGCAATGGCGATTCGGATGGCTCATCCGGCGACCTGAGCACCGGCACTGTTACGACAGACCCCACGAACATGATGGCAATAGGAGATCCCGACCGCCAGTTTATAATGGAAGCAGCCAGTGGCGGCATGATGGAAGTGGAAGCCGGACGCCTGGCTGAGCAAAACGCCAACAACCAGCGTGTAAAAGCCTTTGGTGCCATGATGGTGCGCGACCATTCTGCTGCTAATGACCAGCTGCGGGCTTTAGCAACAGCGCGCAATGTAATGCTGCCCGATTCGATGATGACAAAACATAAAGAACACCTGGAGAAGCTGCGCAGCGCGCAGGGCCGCACTTTCGACAAGCAATATATGGACCTGATGGTGATGGACCATAACGAAGACATCAACAAGTTTCAGGTGGCCAGCAACAATGCGCAGGACACGGCAGTGCGTGGCTTTGCTACACGTACATTGCCCATTTTAAGAATGCACAAAGATTCAGCAACGGCTATTAACAACAACCTGAAATAGAAAAAGTATTTTGTTGTATACAGTAAACCCACCGGCGCAAACCGGATGGCGTTGTAACAGCTTAGTATAAAGCTTTTGCAAAACAGACAACCCACCAATTGATGGTGGGTTGTCTGTTTGTTTCTACTTAAAACAATTTATTTAAATTCTCCAAACTCGTTGCGCAATACATCGGCAATTTCGCCCAGTGTGCAATAATTTTCTACTGCTTCTATCACAGCTGGCATCAGGTTTTCGCCACTTACAGCTTTGTCTCGTATGCTTTTCAGGCTGGCGGTTACGGCAGTGGCATTTCTTGATGCTTTTAATGCCTGCAACCTTTGCACCTGCTGTTCGCGTATGTTATCATCTACTCTAAAAACAGGTATAGACGTTTCTTCTTTATTCTGGAACTTATTGACACCAATAATGATCTTTTCGCCGTTTTCAATTTTTCGCTGGTAATCGTAGGCGCTGCGCGCAATTTCATCCTGAACAAAGCCCTGCTCAATAGCTGAAACGGCGCCACCCATGGCTTCGATTTTTTGCATCAGTTGCAACGCGTTGGCTTCAACTTCGGCGGTTAAAGCTTCTACAAAATAGGAACCTGCCAATGGGTCTACCGTTTCTGTTACACCGCTTTCAAATGCTACCAGCTGCTGTGTGCGCAGCGCAATGCGTGCGGCTTCTTCTGTGGGCAAGCTAAGGGCTTCGTCGTAGCCATTGGTATGTAAACTTTGGGTGCCGCCCAGCACAGCAGCCAGCGTTTGTACCGTTACGCGCGAAATGTTATTGAGCGGCTGTTGCGCCGTTAATGTCTTATTTAGAGACAAAACATACCAAAAGTTTCATTATTCTGGTGGACGGAAAAATAGTCATGGAAAATTACTTTAACGGACATTCGTCCACAACGCCTTGGTATTGGGCAAGTGCAGGAAAAACACTAACGTCTACCGTAACCGGAAT
>CBDTUH010000044.1:0-15085 GCA_965363375.1 uncultured bacterium | reverse complement strand
TACCAACGAAGAAGAAGCCGCTTCTGCCATTACCTTTTTCAATGCGATCTTTCAATTGTTTATAACGGCTCCGGTTTCCTGGTTTTTGTTCAAACGAATGATGCAAAACAGTCAGGAAGTTTTGATGCTTAAAACAGAATTGGGACGTTCTAATGCCAACTTCGACTTTTTACGCTCCCAGATCAATCCGCATTTTCTTTTCAATGCCCTCAATACAATATATGGTACAGCCCTGCAGGAAGGCGCTGAAAAAACAAGCGAAGGCGTAGAAAAACTGGGCAGCATGATGCGGTTCATGCTTCAGGAAAATATACAGGAAAGAATATCGCTGGCGCGTGAAATTGAATATTTAAACAACTACATCAGCCTGCAAAAGCTGCGCACCGATGCCAATCCCAACATACGTATAGATGTTCATATTGAGCAGCCTTTGCAATCGCCCCAAATAGCACCCATGCTGCTGATTCCTTTTGTAGAAAACGCCTTCAAGCACGGCATCAGTTTTCGGGAGCCATCTCAAATAAAAGTATCGCTTGAGGTAAAGGATAAAACGCTGTACTTTGATGTTTTCAACAGCCGCCACACCCTTAACGGCCATGACCCTGAAAAGGAAAAAAGCGGCATTGGGTTGACCAATGTAAAACAGCGCCTGGAGCTTTTGTACAAGAGCAGGCATGAACTGCATATAAGAGAAACGGGAAAAGATTTTTATGTTCACCTGACGGTAAAGCTGCCGTAAATATATAATTTTAGCTTCCTATACATGAGAGCCATAGCCATAGACGATGAACCCATTGCACTCGGCATTATAAAAGCACATGCTGCAAAGGTGCCTTATTTAGATCTGACTGCAACGTTTACAAATGCTTTTGAAGCACTTGATTACCTGCAAAAAGAAACTATCGACCTGATTTACCTGGACATTAAAATGCCTGACATTTCAGGAATCGATTTTTTCAACAGCCTGCACCGCAAGCCATTATTGATCTTTACCACGGCTTATTCCGAGCATGCCGTTACAAGCTTTGAGATGGATGCCGTAGATTACCTGTTAAAGCCCTTTTCGCTGGCGCGTTTTATTAAAGCCACTAATAAAGCCCACGAGCTCTATAACTTTCGGAACAATACCGAACCTGACGAATACCTTTTTGTAAAAACCGGATATGAACAGGTAAAAGTAAAATATGAAGACATACTGTACCTGGAAGCTTCGGGGAATTATGTAACCTTTGTGCTGAAAGACAAACAACTGCTCTCGCGCAACACCATTGCTGAAGTGGCCAACAACATGCCACCACAAAAGTTTGTAAGGGTGCACCGTTCCTACATTATAGCTATAGATAAGATTGATAAGCTGGAACGGTTCCAGGTCAGCATCGGAAAGGCAATCATTCCTATTGGTGAGGCTTACAACAAGAATCTTTCGGATTCACTTCGCGCCAAGTAAAACGTCTGGTTTTCCTTTCGATGTTTGAGTGAACTCATTTTTATCGTCTTTAATGATGTACGAATGTAAAGCTTGGGTAAATCTGCTTATTCACCTTTTTTGTTTTCTTAATAGTTTCTTATACAGTTGCACTTCAATGTTATTTGCATAAATTTAGATATATATATCTGTTACTTTAAAGCAAAGCACATGATTAAGTATTGGGCCCTTTTCTCAATTTATTTTTTACCGATTCTTTCATCTGCACAATCAATTCATACATTAACTAAAGAAGTTTCGCCGAATGCACATTTTATTGCCGTAAAAGACAAAACCATTCTGGTCGAACCGATTGACGCTGCATCTGAATCTCAGAAATGGACTACGCTTGATTCAGCATTGCAGATAATCAGCATTAAAAGAATGGTGACGCCGGGTGCTAACCTGCTTATCAGCCAGGCTTTTTTGCCTGGATTCAACAAAGTATTAAGAATAGATCAAATGCTGGTAGAAGATGAATTGAAGATTGGTGCTTTTGTTTTCGATACAGAAGGAAACCTGTTGAACGTAAAAGCTATCGATGCCGTGCCCGCACCGGGTACCAAGATAATTCATTCACCTTTTATGCTGACACAATCGCCTGACAAGCGCTCAATTGCATTAGTGCAGGCACAGCAACTTCTGTCAGATAGTTTAGCTATTGCCGCTATTGTTCTGGATGATGCATTAAATGTTATTTCCAATACAGGATACCGTATTCTTTATGAACCTATGTTAAGCGAGTTAAAGCCTCCAATGCTTTCGAATGACCAAAATCTTTTTGTAACTATTGCAGATAAATTTGACTCTTATAAGTTGAGTGCTTCGGTAAATTTTCATGTATTGGCAAAAGGTTCTACCAAACACCAAACCTTTGTTTTACCATTTGACAGGAAAAAGATAAAATATCTGAATTTGGCAACTCAAGAGGAACAATTAAATTTTTCTGCCTTTTACAGCAATAGCAACGATAAAGAAAACATAAATGGATTAGTATATACCAGTTTTGACTGGAGACGTAATCAACGGGCTACAGATGCCTATTATGCAATTACGCAGCAAGCGGTTAAAGAACTAAAGAAAATGTTTGCCATAGAAGGTCGCAAAGGCAAACTGTTAAACTATTTGGCACCTTTGCCGGTTGGTTCTGCAAATGCACACCAAAGTTTTGCCGTACTCTTACCCGAAAATCCTGACCCCGTACGTGCAGGTCCCAAACCTGTGCCACCTCCTGTAACAGGATTAGGAGCAATAAGACAAAACCTGGAAAATGTAAATCAGTTAGTAGGATCAACCCCAAGAGGAACAACTAAACCTTTAACTGTAGCCGAAGCCAATACTTATGCAGCTACTATGCAACAAGGTGTTCCCAATAATATTCCTAATACTGATGATATATACAAGAATCCACATTCTCAAAATAACAAACCGCAAAACCAAAAAGAATTTAAGAAGAACCTGTTATATTTCTCAAATAACAATGGCCAGGCAATAAGTCAATTTGTTAAGCTACGACCCATACAGGACGAAGCCTATAGTTTTTTTACTTATATACCGGAGAAAAACGGATACAGCGCACTGCATTATTTATGGCCATCGCTAAAGCGAGCATCCTTAACTAAAACTACAATTGACAAAGACGGGAAAGTAACAAGTAAAAACGTTTTTGAAGATCAATCAAAAATTCTTTTGGGATCACATCCATTTATTGCCACCGAAAAAAAACTTATCGCCTTTTACCAGGACAAGTTTACCGGAGAAATGGGCATACTACAAATTCCATTGCAACAATAATAATATCTGCAGCACGCTCCGTTAAAAGGAAAAACAGACGTTTTCAGATGAAGACTTGCTCCACTTTTTTTGAAACAGAAGTATGAAAATTTTTTACTTATTTTATCCGTAATCGAGATAAAGAAACGGGTAAAAAATATTTAGATACAAAAAGTAAAACGTCTCTTTTTCCTTTTAAAAATGCAGCACCTGTAAGTGCTGCTTTTGCTTTACGCCAAAAAATATTATTTTACGCCTTCATTCAAATCCATACCTGTGAAAAAGGTACTTTCCTTTTTGGCGACCGGCTTGTGTCTGCATACCACCGCAGCGCAGCAACCTGATGATACTTCCGGCATTTTAAAGCCACAAACCGAGAATGTCATAAAAGCAAATACCATCATACAGGTAGAAAACATCGGGCGCAATATCAATTCCAAACTTTCCGAACTAAGGCCCACCATTTCTGCCGATGGCAACCTGCTTTTCTTCATCTGCGAAAACCATCCTTACAATACCAAGTACAATTCCATTCCCAACTCGCAGGACATCTGGTATTCGGAAAGAGATACCGTCACCGGAAAGTGGAGCGAAGCCATGCATATGAACTATCCACTCAATACCTATCATTATAATGCGGTGTACTGGATATCGCCGGACAACAACCGAATTTTGATTCGCAATGCCTTTGTGGATGGTGACTATGCCGGCAATGGCGTCAGCATGAGCCAGCGTAAAAAAGATGGCAGCTGGAGCAAGCCGCAAATGCTGTACATTAAAAATTACCAGAAGTACGACCGCGGCCGGCAAAATGGTGCTACCATGGCGCACGACGGGCAAACATTGCTGCTATACATGACCGAAGAGCGCGGCAGCTACAACAACGATATCTATGTTTCTTTTTTAGAAGCTGATGGAAGCTGGACAGAACCTAAAAGCCTGGGTAAAAAAATAAACCTGTCAAAGTATAATGAAATGACGCCTTACCTGGCGGCAGATGGCGAAACGCTGTACTTCAGCAGCGACCGTCCCGGCGGCCTTGGCGACAACGACATCTGGATGAGTAAACGCATGGATAAAAGCTGGCAAAAATGGAGCGAACCGCAAAACCTGGGCAGTCCTATCAATACCGAAGACTGGGATGCTTTTTTTACGCTGGATGCTGGTGGTGAGTATGCTTACATGAGCACCCACATTAACTCGATGGGCCTTAGCGATATTGTGCGCATCAAGCTGCTGGAAAAAGAAAAACCCGCACCGGTGGTGTTGGTAAAGGGTAATGTGTATAATAAGAAAACCGGGCAGCCACTGAGCGCCTCTCTTATTTATGAAACATTACCGGATGGTACTGTGGTAGGCAACGGCATTTCAAATCCTGCTGATGGTGCTTTTAAAATGGTGCTTCCTTACGATAAAAACTACAGCATTCGCGCTACGGCCGATAAGTTCTTTGCTATTTCTGAAAACCTGAACCTCGATTCATTAATAAAAGCAGGCTATAAAGAAATTCAGAAAGACCTTTATTTGGTGCCGATCGAGATTGGACAGATCGTTCGGCTGAACAACGTGTTTTTTGATTTTGACAAATGGAACCTGCGCCCTGAATCTTATGTAGAATTGGACCGTGTTGTAAAACTGTTGCAGGAAAATCCGGCCATTGAAATTGAGATGAGCGCGCATACTGACAGTTATGGTTCGGATGATTATAATTTTACGCTGAGTGGTAACCGCGCGCGATCTGTAATGGATTATATTTTATCAAAAGGTATCAATCCGTCACGCATTGTATCGCAAGGATATGGCGAAACAAAACCTGTTGCACCGAATGATACCGATGAAAACCGGCAGCTAAACCGGCGTGTGGAATTCAAGATACTTAAAAACTAAAACGTCTCTTTTCTCTTTTAACAACAAAGGATGAATGGTCAGCACCATTCATCCTTTATCTTTTTTAAACGTCTCTTTTCCCTTTTAAATGCGCAGCCGGTTGATGCTGTAAAGCTTGCTGGTAATGCTTTTCAGTCGCAGCTTATAACTAGCATCAAAACCGGTTACGTTCTGTGCTGCATTGCCGTTTTTTATATTATCCAGTTCTGACAGCAAGTGGTCAATCTTTGCATCATCTTTATAAGGCAGTTTTTTGGCACTGCTCCTAAGCAGGTTGCTGTTGTTGTTGTAAAAGTCTTCCTGTATGGTGATAAAGTCGTTGGTGAATTTTTTGTATCGTTCTACCAGGTCGCTGATGCTGGAGCAGTCGGCTGACAGGTCGCGGATAACTGCATTTTCCATTTTCTGACGATAGTTAAAATCCTGCATGCTGGAATTGCTCAAATCAAAAAGCTCGTTAATTTGTTTACCAATAGACTGGTTCATGTCAATACGGCTTTCCACTACTTTTTTAAGACTGGCGAGTTCTTCAATAAAATCGCGATACTCCACCCCGTGCTGGTAAAGCGCCATCTCATAGTTGTTATTGATCCTGTCCAGGTCAGCATAAAACTGAATATAAGGTTGCAGCTGCGAATTGATTTTCTTCAGCACTTCTTTGGAGATAGGGCTGGTCACATCTACAATCAGCGAATCTGCTTTTCTATTTAGTTTTTCAATACGTGGCTGGTAAGTGGTAAAGGAAGAAATAACGGATACGGCGCTGGTAATAATTTGCAGCGGCGGAAAAGCATTTTTAAGGCCTTCAAACAAATTACCGATCTGGCTTTTCAAACGCTTTTTTTCGCCATCTACAAGCGGCAGCACGTTGATATTCTCCTCAAGCGTTTTTGTGATTACTTCCAGCAGTTGAAAGCCGAGCACATCGCTTGCCGGATTGTTTACATCAATCAGTTTTTTATACATAATGTTCTGGCTGCGCGCAGCCGCTATTTCTACCGAGCCCTGGTGCATTTCTTTTATGATCTCAATGCCGTTGAGTATCAGGTCGTAGTTTTTCTGGTAAATTGCCTTGTCAGATTGCAATTCATTGTCTTTTATTTCCTTGATCATCTGCTTAAGCCGAATGATCTCCTGCGTCATTTCCTTATCGGTAAAACTGGCTTGCACCACTTGCGCTGGTGCATAAGCAAATGACAGCAGGCATAAAAGGGTAAACAAAAATTTCATAAATGCATTGTTTTAATTTCTGAAAAACCGGTTGTTTACCAGGGTGCAGTAGGATTATTTCAGGCCTTCTATTTTCCAGAAAAAATATTCCTCGCGGCCTTCGTATTTGTTAATCTTGCTTTTTACATGCAAAAAAAGGCGATCCTGCGGCAACAGTTTTCCGCTATACACTACCTCTCCTTCTCCGCTTTTCATGGCAAAGGAAATGGTGGAATCTTTTACTTCGTACTGCCCTTGCGATACGGTCTGATGCCCTTTTTTAAACCAGGGAATCAGGTTGCGCGGGTTGCCGGCCGTGCTGATGCCAATGACCGTTCCATCGGGATAAAAACGCAGGTAGTAGCGAAACGGATTGAGCGTATCTGACAAGGTGTGGTAATAGCCATCAAAATGCACGGGTGGCGCTTTTGTGCTTGTTTGTGAAAAGACAGTATTGTTTACTGCAAAAAATAAAACCAACCAAAGCAGCCGTTTCATGTATATCATGTTTAATGGAGGAAAATGTTATAAAGCTTCAGGGGTGCAGCTGCAGTATTGTATAGGGATTGAATACGACCTTCTATTGTAAGTTACGCTTTTTTGTTTTCCAATTGAATCATCACTAAGTGTAAAAGGAAAAACAGACGTTTTGATGAAAATAAAAAAGCGGCTCCTATGGGGAGCCGCTGCTTTTTCATAACATGTGTTAACAATTAATAACGACCGTCTTTCTTATCCATTTTGCGGCCAACACCATAACCTACGGCGCCACCTACAACACCACCAATTACACCGCCCAACACACGGTTCTTTTTACCGATGATAGCTCCTGCCGCTGCACCTGCAGTAGTACCAATGGCCGCACCTTTTGCCGCTTTGCTCCAACCTTCTTTTTCAGCCTTTGCTTCGTTTACCGTTTCGCTGGCAACCGATGTACCTTCATCGCCATTATATACAGGGCCCTGGCTGGCAGGTGCAGATGCCCTGGGCACAGATGTTTTCTTTTTAGCTACTACTTTTCTAGGTGCTTTGTAAGCCACAGTTTTTTGCCTGGCAGGCGCTGCGGCCTGCGGTGCCACATCAAACTGAGCTGCATTGGCCAGTTCATTTTGTGCTTTCCATTGCTGATAAGCAGCTAGTCCTACCGTATCGGGGTTAAAAGCAGGAACCGCGTTCAGCATAGCAGCAGCGGCTGTTTCTTTTTCATCTGCCTGAGGCGCAGTGGTACAGGCAGTGGCTAAAAATGCTAATGATAAAATGGGTAAAAATTTTTTCATATAAACTGGTTTTTAAAGTTTGTACCGGCTTGCCGGTTTTAATAGTATTCAGACCAGTAGAGATGAAAAAGGTTATTTTCCGTAATGTTAAAGTAATATCAAAACAAATGAAGTATAACTCCTTAATCGTTAAATGTTTCTAAACGCTATTTAATACAATAAAATATAAGCAAACGACTCCTTTTCCTTTAATAATTATAACGCATAATTTAAAAGAACTGGAGTTGCCAGATTACTGTTTCTGCAGTGAATACTGAAAGATTAAAACGCCTCTTTTCCTTTTTAAAAATGATGTATTAAAATAAATGGTCAAGACTTCCGGTACGATACCATTTGTAGCCGTAAGCATCCATAATAATGCAGTGCTCCCCTTTTTCGTTGGCTTCGCTTTCATCGTTTCGTATCAGGTCTACCAGTCGGCTGTCGCCTATTTGTTTTTTACTAAAAATTACTTCGTGTGGCTTATCGTCAAAATTGTGCAGCGCCAGCATGTGCCGTCCCTTCCAGCTATAATACATGCACAGCACCTGCGGCAACCCGGTAGGAATAATTTTCCAATCGCCCCATCCTATTTCCGGGCATTCTTTGCGCACACGTATAAGGTTGGTCATCCAGTTAAGCATTGATGTTGGATCGCGGCGTTGGTCTTCTACATTCACATGCTTGTAGGCATAAAAACCTTCTGTTACCAACGGGTGCACCAACTTGGGAGCAACAGAAAATCCGGCACCTTCATCAGCCGACCATTGCATAGGTGTGCGCACCGCTTCACGCTCTTTCAGGGCCAGGTTATCGCCCATCCCAATTTCATCGCCATAACGTATTACAGGTGTACCGGGCAGCGAAAACATCAGGCTGTAGGCCAGTTCTATCTGTTGCCGGTTGCCCAGCATGGGTGCCAGCCTTCGGCGGATGCCACGTTCGTACAGTTGCATATTTTCTTCCGGGCCAAACTTTTCAAATACTTTTTGCCGGTCCTCATCACTCAATCTGCCCAGGTCCAGCTCATCGTGGTTGCGTAAAAACTGCGCCCATTGGGCAATGCCCGGCTCAATGCGGGTAGCTTCCAACGCATCTATCAGCGGCTTTGTATCGGCCGTAGCCAATGTGTAAAAGCTATACTGGTTTACATAAAAGTTGAACATCATGTGTATGCCGTCAGCCGATTCGCCAAAGTAAGATTTGGTTTCTTCGGGAAGTACATTGGCTTCGCCCAACAACACCGCATCGCCACTGCGCCATTGCAAAAAGCGGCGCATATCTTTTAAGTATTCAAACCGCAGCTTTGGTTTTTTCTTTCCAGGTGCAGGTGTTTCCAAAATAAACGGAACAGCATCTACCCTAAAGCCCGCCACGCCCAGTTGCAGCCAATAGCCCATGATGCGCTCTACTTCGTTACGCACTTCAGGATTGTCCATATTCAGGTCGGGCTGATGATCATAAAATCGGTGGTGGTAATAGGTTCCGGTTTTTTTATCACGCGTCCAGGTGCTTTTTTGCACACCCGGAAAAACCATTCCTTCGTTCCAGTCTGATGGTTTTTTGTCTACCCACACGTACCAGTCGCGCAGTGGTGCCTCTTTGCTGCTGCGCGAATTAATAAACCAGGGATGCTGATCGGATGTATGGTTCACTACCAGATCGATAATGACTTTAATACCCAGTTTTTTAGCCTTGTGCATAAAACCTACAAACTCGCCAGGCGTGCCATGGCGCGGGTCCACACCATAATAATCTTTTATATCATAGCCATTGTCTTTATTGGGCGTAGGCTGAAAAGGCGCCAGCCAAATGGTATCAATACCCATGGCATGCAGGTAATCAAGCCGGGCACAGAGCCCTTCAAAATCGCCCACACCATCCTTGTTGGCATCCATAAATGTTTCCAGGTCCAGGCTATAGATCACCGCGTTTTTATACCATATATCTTCAATCATACTTTCTTAATTTGAAATGTTGTAACCAATCCTTTCTGCTTCTTACCGCTTTTCTGATAGCGCAAATGCAACAAAAGCAGTGCCACTGCTCAGTCGTTTCAAGTAAAAGGAAAAAGGGACGTTTTTGCTTTTACAAAAAGCATCCAGGAAAACCATACCTGTACTTGGCCCCATTTTTTATGCAACAACCCTATATTTTCAGGAATTTATAAAAAGGCAGGCATGAAACATCTTTGGTGGCAAACCGGCGTAATTTACCAGATTTATCCCCGCTCCTTTCAGGACAGTACTGGCGATGGTGTGGGCGACCTGCAGGGCATTATTAGGCGACTTGATTATTTAAAATGGCTAGGTATTGATGTAGTCTGGATCTCTCCCATTTATCCATCGCCCATGGCGGATTTTGGTTATGACATTTCAGATTATACAGGCATACATCCGCTGTTTGGCACTATGGAAGATTTTGACCAGTTGCTGCAACAAATTCACCAGCGAGGCATGAAGCTGGTGCTCGACCTGGTTCCCAACCATACCTCTGATCAGCACCCGTGGTTTTTAGAATCGCGTTCTTCAAAAAATAACCCAAAGCGCGACTGGTACATCTGGAAAGATGCCAAACCCAACGGTGATTTGCCCAACAATTGGCTTTCCGTTTTTGGCGGACCGGGCTGGGAATGGGATGAAAAAACGGGACAATATTATTATCATGGGTTTTTGAAAGAACAACCCGACCTGAACTGGCGCAACCCTGAAGTGCAGCAGGCAATGCTAAATGTAATGCGGTTTTGGCTGGATAAAGGCGTGGACGGATTTAGGGTGGATGTAATGTGGCACATGATAAAAGACGACCAGTTTAGAGACAACCCGGCTAACCCCAACTACCAGCAACACATGAGCACCTACGACCAGCTGTTGCCGGTATACAGCACAGATC
This sequence comes from uncultured bacterium, assembly GCA_965363375.1. Taxonomy (GTDB): domain Bacteria; phylum Bacteroidota; class Bacteroidia; order Chitinophagales; family Chitinophagaceae; genus Flavisolibacter. The sequence continues at coordinate 4,603 of CBDTUH010000044.1, read as the reverse complement.
AGCCCGAGGTGCACGATATAGTACAAAAAATGCGGCAACTGCTGGACCAGTATAACGAGCGAATGATGATCGGTGAAATTTACTTGCCCATTCATAAGCTGGTAACGTATTATGGTAGTGTGGCTAAAGAAGCGCACCTGCCATTCAATTTTATGTTGCTCTCCACACCTTGGCAGGCGGCCTCCATTGCCGCCGCGGTTGATGAATACGAAGGCCTGTTGCCTGCAGATGGCTGGCCCAACTGGGTGCTGGGCAACCACGATCAGCCGCGCATTACCAGCCGCGTGGGCATACAGCAGGCGCGTGTGGCGGCTATGCTGCTGCTTACTTTGCGCGGCATACCCACCATTTATTATGGCGATGAAATAGGCATGCAGGATGTACCCATTCCTTTTGATGAGGTACAGGACCCGCAGGGGCTGAACATGCCCGACAAAAACCTGAGCCGCGACCCCGCGCGAACGCCCATGCAGTGGAGCAGCGAGGCGAATGGTGGTTTTACGCAAGGGCAACCCTGGCTAAGATTGCACCGCGCCTATGAGCGGCAAAATGTAGCGCTACAACAAAACGACCATTACTCTATGCTGCTGCTTTACCGCAGGCTGATACAATTACGGCAGCAGGCACCAGCCCTGATGTATGGCGATTATACACCTGTTTTTTCCGACAACCAGGTAATGGCTTTTCAGCGTTCTGCTGCTGGGAATAAGTCGTATTTAGTAGTGTTGAACTTAAGCCACCGGCCCTGTTATTTTAAAACAAAAAATATAGATGTGAAAGGCACTATAGTGCTGGCTACACTGCCCGAGCTGGAAGGATCAAAAGTGGAAGGAACCATTAACCTGGCCGGTGATGAAGGCGCGATTGTTGAGCTGAACGTAACATGAAATGAAAAATGTAAAATGTAAAAGGAAAAAGAGACGTTTTGAAAAATTAAACAACATTGACCATTCACAATTGACCATTCACAAACATTTACTATTAACAAAAAACTTATGATAGGATACCAGGCATCGCACGAACAGTTTACGCCATCTGAATTATTACAGTATTCCATGCTGGCCGAAAAAGCAGGTTTCAAGGCTATTAATTCTTCCGACCATTTTTTACCATGGAGCAAGCGGCAGGGACAAAGCGGCTATTCGTATGCCTGGCTGGGCGCCTCCATGGCGCAAACGGCTCTGCCCTATGGTGTAGTGTGCACACCCGGCTACCGTAACCATCCCGCAATAGTTGCTCAAGCAGCGGCAACGTTGGCCGAAATGTTTCCCGAACGTTTTTGGATGGCGCTGGGCAGCGGCGAAGCCATGAATGAAAAAATTACAGGTGAAAAATGGCCCACCAAACCCGAACGAAATGAAAGGCTTTTTGAATGTTACCACATCATCAAAAAACTGTTTGCCGGAGAAACCGTTAACCATTACGGCCGCGTGATAGTGGAAGATGCTAAGCTTTATACATTGCCCAAAAAGTTGCCCCTGCTGATAGGAGCTGCCGTTACCAAAAAAACCGCCGAATGGATGGCGCCCTGGGTAGATGGATTGATAACCGTGCATCAGGAACACAAAGAACTGAAAGACCTAGTTGACACTTTTAGAAAAGCCGGTGGCGAAGGCAAACCTGTTTTCTTAAAGGTACAACTCGCCTATTCTAAATCAGTAGAAGAAGCCCGCAAAGGTGCTTTTGACCAATGGCGCACCAACATCTTTCACAGCACGGTGCTGGGCGAGATGCGAACCGTAGAACAGTTTGATGCATTAGGCGAAATGGTGACCATGGAAAAAGTGGAAAGCATGGTGCGCATCTCTAGCGATATTCAACAGCATATTGACTGGATTAAGCGAGATATGGAACTGGGTTTTGATAAAATTATCCTGCACCAGGTAACCCGCGAGCAGGAATTATTTCTAAATGATTTTGGCGAAAAAGTTTTGCCGAAGGTGTTATAAAAGGAAAACGAGACGTTTTATGTTAAGGCAAAAGTGAAAGCCTTCAAAATTAAAAATGTAAAAGGAAAAAAGAAAGAGCCAAAAGGGAAAAGAGACGTTTATACAGAAATACTTTATCTAAAACAAACGACTCATCCGTGAAATCGTGCATTACTTAATCCGTCCAATCCGCGGTACAAAAGGAAAAATAGACGTTTGAAACATTCCGTCTAATCATTATTATTCCGATAAATCTGCGGTCAGAACATGGACATTTGCGTGGGTGGCTGGTAAGCAGGCATGCTGGTGAAATTTTCGTACACGGCACCATGATGCGTTACCGTCAGCACAGGCGTTTCGTTGTAGCGCGAGGCCACTACAATATTTGTTTCGCCGGCATGTTGGGTAAACAACTCATTCACCAGTTTGGGACAATTATTTTCTTTTGAAAGGTGTGACAGTACAAGATGCCTGAGGTAAGGCGCGCGATGGCTGAGGAAAAGCTCAAGAGCCTGTCGGTTAGACAAGTGACCTTTGCCGCCGCGGATTCGGTTCTTTAAAAAAATGGGATAATGGCCGCTGTCCAGCATAGCCTCGTCAAAGTTGGACTCTAAAAAAGCCGCATGGCACTGGCTGAAATATTTTTTCAACTGGCTGCAAGGCGCACCAATGTCGGTAAACACGCCTACCCGCACCTGTTTGTAAGTTACCATAAAACTATGCGGCTCATTGGCGTCGTGTATTTTGGCAAAAGGCGTAATGGTGAGACCACCTATTTTAATGGGTTCTGCCACATCAAAATAACGTACTAAATGCTTTTCCACCGGCACAGGGCAAAAGCGCAGCGTGCCCGGCGAAATATAAACCGGCAGGTTGTATTTTTTTGCTAAAAGCGATAAGCCGCGTATATGGTCGGAATGCTCATGCGAAATAAATATGGCCGCCACTTTTTGCATGGAGAGGCGCAGGCGCGCCATACGTTTTTCTGTTTCGCGGCACGATATGCCGGCATCTACCAGAATAGCCTCCTGATCATTGCCAACATAATAGCAATTGCCGTTGCTGCCCGATGCCAGAGAAGTAATGTACAATTCCATGAAAAGGCAAAGAAAATAAGAATTTGGCCAATTCCGGCAGGCTGCCTTACTAAAAATTTTGGTTTAACAAATAATAAGTAAGAAAACCAATTCCCGACTAATTAAAACGTCTATTTTTCCTTTTGAACCGCGAATTATATGGATTAATATGAATTAGCAGAATTCTTTTAAAACGTCTCATTTTCCTTTTGAAACTACAAATCATAAATCCCAAATCGTACATCATAAATAAAAAACGTCTGTTTTTCCTTTTACATTTTTAATTTTTAATTTTTCTCCTTAACGTCTCTTTTCCCTTTTGATTGAAGCAAAAAAAAGAGGCCTTTCGGCCTCTCTCTCCTTTACTTTACATCTGCGGGTTTGATGCCGCTGTTCACTTTTATTTCGTCAAACTTCAGTTCCTGTTTCATTTGTCCCATATCTATCACAATACGTGTTGGCAACTGCACACCATTATAAGGTTTGTAATCGTAATAGTAAGACTGCACATTGATCTCGCCCATGGGGCCAGCATCCTGCATTTGAGATGATTTCACTTTCAGCCCGGTGGCCACATCATAATAGTTGGTAAACTCGCGTCCGCCTGCGGTTTTCACCTGCAACACAAAAGCATCTTTGCCTTCTACTTTTTCTATTCCCGCCACTTTATAAGTATTGCCTTTTTGCTGCAGCAAATATTGCTCTGAAAAGAAAGCGGCTCTTTCATCCAAATCTTCTTTTGCCTTGGCATCCATTTCCATTGTCTGTCCTTGCGCGCTTTGAATGTATTTACCATCTTTCAATTGCTGCTTTTGCAGTTGCATGCCGCCCATCGATACGGTAAAAGAGTAAGTACCCGGAATGATATTTACTTGCTCTACGTCTACCGACTGGCCCATTACAGAAACTTTACCTTTCATACTAACATCTTTAACGGCTGCTGCAGCTTGCTGGCTAGCTATAGCGTTGGCCGCTTTCTGCAAGATGGATTCGGGTGTAATAGATGCATCCACCTTTTGTGTAGCAGGTGGCGCTGTTTCGTTACCGTATACATCAAAGTATTTTACCTCGCCATATTTTTCCAATCCCGGTGCTACTTCTTTAGCATTGCCCACAATCACAATGTGCATTTGCCCGGGCACTACGTATTTGTTGGCCATAGCCTGCACGCTTTGCGGGCTCACGTTACCCAAGTTTTTCAGGTAGTCCTGGTAGTAGTTGGCAGGGAGGTTGTAGCGGGCAATGTTCAGCGCAAAGTTGGCAATGGTAGAAGGACTTTCCAGCGAACGGGCAAATGACCCGGACAGGTAATTTTTCATTCGGCTTACTTCTTCCACATTCAAGTCTTCGGTGCGCAGGCGGTTAAATTCATTTAAGAATTCACCAACAGCACTGTCGGTTTTTTCGTTGCGTACGGATGCCGATGCAGAAAACTTACCCACCAACTTGTCAGAACTCAGGTTAGAGTAAGCACCGTAGGTAAAGGCACGTTTTTCGCGCAGGTTAGCAAACAGACGGCCAGAAAAACCACCACCCAAAATGTTGTTCATTACAGAAGCCGGAATTACATCAGGCGCGCCGGGTTTTAAAGCCACAGGT
>CBDTUH010000043.1:0-15089 GCA_965363375.1 uncultured bacterium | reverse complement strand
CCTTTTATAACGGTAAGCCTGCCGGCAATAAACGGATCAATTTCTGGTGCGTGCTCGTTACCCCATTGCTGCCCCTGTTGCCGCACGCCATTGTTGATGGTAAGTATGCGGTTGCCATGAAGGCCATGAATAACGGGTTTGGATATGTTGGCGCCCGTCTGCAGCATGGATACGCCATTTACTTTGCTCAAGGCTTCTGCCAAGGACTGGCCTCTGGTTTCTTCCAGGTTTTGACCGCTCAGGTCCTGTTTTATGCCGGTATTGGATAAGGATCGCTGCGCTGTTACCGTCACACCCCGCAATATATCTTTCGACCGCGGCAGGTCTATATCCACATGTTGCGAAGCCGACAATTGAATAATACGTTCAACAGGATCGTACTCCACATGCGAAACTATAAGAGTATAACTGCCTGTACATAGTGAGTCAAAAACAAAGTCGCCATTTTCGTTGGTAACAACGGTTTTATTTCCGGGCTGAAGCGTAATGACAGCACCGGGAAGATTATCGTGTATAGAGGAATGATGCACGTGGCCGGAAAGGCGGATGGTGCACATTTGTGCTTTTAACGGGCCAAACGCCAGTAAAAGCAGTACAAATGGTACGTACTTCACAAGTAAAATCAGTTAAGTGAAAAAAAGGAAGGAGAAAAAAGATGGCTACAGGAAAACAGCGGGTGGACCTTTATTTTCCATGGCAGCTGCCAGCTTTTGCACAGGCGAAACCCGGTGAACTGTAAAGTCTGTATGATGCGCCACAAAAATAACAGCACCTTTCGAAAGGTCGGTAAGTGTAAAGGGCGATTCGGCTACAAAGTCATGAATATCGCAGTAAAAGGTTCCCTGTTGCAGCTGCAACTCGCCGCCGGCTGCGGGAGCTTGGTGCTGGTGACGGGCAAAAATGTCGTGTAACCCCTTTTTCGGGGTGATGCCAAGCAGCAGCAGCACTAAAAACTGCAGCGCCAGAAAGCTTCGTATTACAGGACTTTTTCTCAAATGTATCGTTGTTGCAATTTAAGACATCACTTTTTAAGTGCCAATTAAGATTCTGTCAATTCTTTAGATGTGTTGTAAACGGCGCAGCTCCTGCATTTTTTCCAATTGTAGAAATGTGCGCACGCCAGCAGCGCAGTAGCCGAAAATTTAAGTGCCATTTCCATGGTAGCGGTTTCAGCCAGGTTGCCGGTAACCAGCAGCGCAATGCCCAAAACAAAAAGCCATAGCAAGGACTGATTTTGATGAAATTGCTGGTATCCCCTCCAAATGGCCCAGCCACCGATTACAACCGATATGCAGAGCAAACTCATTTCCAGCCAGTGGTTTTCAAAAGAAGCCGGCTGGTACAGGGCCAGCAAACTAAAAGAAACAGGCACTAATACGCAGTGCGCCATGCAAATGAGTGCCGCCACAATTCCAATTCCATCAAGCCTGCTTTTATACATGCGCATTTACAAAGTTTAGGCAAATATAAGTATTTGCAACAGTGTTGCAAATTAAATTTATTTCATTCTCTTTTATAAATGCGGGGCAATGAGTGTAATTTGAGGAGCACCCTAAAATTTTTTGCATGAAGCAAAAACGTCTCTTTTTCCTTTTAACGATAATGATGTGTACAATAGCAGCTGTTGGCCAGCAACACACTCCTGAAAACAAAGTGGCTAACAAAAGCGGCAACCCTGTTTTTGAAGGCTGGTATGCCGACCCGGAAGGCGTCATCTTCAACAACCGCTACTGGATTTACCCCACCTTTTCGGCACCGTACGAGAAACAGGTTTTTATGGATGCTTTTTCTTCACCCGACCTGGTCAACTGGACCAAACATCCCCGCATTGTAGATACGGGAGCTATTAAATGGGCGTGGCGCGCCATGTGGGCGCCTTCTATTATAAAAAAGAAGAATCATTACTTTTTATTTTTTGCGGCCAACGATATTCAAAAAGAAAGCGAAATGGGCGGTATTGGCGTAGCTATTTCTGATAAACCCGAAGGACCATTTAAAGACCACCTGGGCAAACCACTGCTCAACCTCATTTTAAACAAAGCGCAACCCATCGACCAGTTTGTGTTTGAAGATAAAGACGGACAATACTATATGATCTATGGCGGCTGGGGCCGGTGCAACATCACAAAGCTGAACGAAGATTTTACCGGCTTTTTACCTTTTGAAGATGGCGCTCTTTTTAAAGAAATAACACCTGAAGGTTATGTAGAAGGTCCCATCATGTTTATGCGCAACGGCAAGTATTATTTTATGTGGTCGGAAGGAGGGTGGACAGGCCCCAACTATAAAGTTGCTTATGCCATTGCCGATTCGCCTTTCGGGCCTTTTAAAAGAATAGGAACCGTTTTACAGCAGGATGCTTCCGTGGCAACAGGCGCTGGCCACCATTCGGTAATACAGGTGCCGGGCAAAAATGAATGGTACATCGTTTATCATCGCCGGCCGCTGGGCCTCACGGGCGCCAACCAACGCGTTACCTGCATCGACCAAATGTTTTTCGATGACCAGGGATTTATTCAGCCCATAAAAATTACACACGAAGGCGTAGCACCACAACCTTTACAAACTAAAAAAAGTAAAAAATAAAAAATACTTAAAACGTCTCGCCTTCCTTTTGACGATAGGTTTGATGGTTTACAATCAACTCGCAGTCTTTGGGCAGTTGCGCAGCCAGGTTGGGCAGCAGTTCCATCTCGGCTTCATCGGCAGAAATCAAAAGGGTTTTCAGACGTTTTAGCTGGCCAATTTCTTTTAAGCCATTTACCGTAACCAATGTGCTGCCCAGGTGCAAAAGTTCTAAATCTTTTATTTGATACAGGTAGGGCAAACCATCATTGTCTATTCCTGTGCAGCCCTTCAGGCGCAGTTCTTTGATGCTTTCTAATTGTGTAAGGTGACGGAGGCCTTCATTGCTGATTTCAGCTTCATCCAGGTCCAGCTGTTCTATGGTTTTAATATAGCCTGCCATCAGTTCCAAGCCTTCATCTGTTACCCCGCCCAGCCTGAAGTTGACACGCCGCATATGCACCGGAATTTCATCCTGCTCTTTGGGCAAATTAAAGTAACAGAAGCTTGCCCAAAAGGTATCTTCTTTCAATTTCTGCTTATTCTTTTTGCGCATCTTTTTTTGTTAGTCAATAGTAACGCCATATAGCAAACCATCGGTTGAAGAAATCAGCCAGATTTTATTTTCATCCAGCAATACCTGGTGCGGCGCCCATGTGGAGAGGTTGATGGCACGTACTTTTTTCTTTTTGATGTAGTTGTATTCCAGCAGATGATCGCCCAAATGAAGCCACACGGTTTCTTTAGCTGCCTGCAAAATCTGCACGGTGCTGCCATAGGCCGGGTCAATGCCGGGTGCCAGTTGTTCCAGGTCTTTTTCCAGTTTTAATTTTAGTTTGTTGCCAATCACAAAAAGCATGTTCTTGTTAATAATAAAAGTGGCATGCGGCGCGTGGAATGTCTGTTCTACACCATAGTCATTTTTATCAATTTTCAAAGCCAGCTTTCCCTTTATTTCTTTGCCATCGTGGGTGCGCAGCAGGTATTTTTTAGCGCAGGAAAGTTCGGAAGGAAAATGAGCTTCTTCCTCCTCGCAGGCGGCGTTCAGCAATTTACCATTGTAGGCCACTTCCAGCCAGTTGTTGCCTTCGGCATTGGCAATAATATGGCCGGGCAGGTAATGTGGCGTTTGGGCTATGCCGTGTGCAATAAAGCGGCTCCACAGCACCGAATCCTGCTGCAGGTCGTAGGCAAACAGGCAGCCCGCATTGTAAATGCCGGTGCCATACAGCACATTATTTATTATAGTGGGCTTTGTATCCATTCTTGAAATGGCAATTGCTTTCAGCGGTTTTCCGGTGGCCGTATCCAATTGCAGCACTTCGTCATTGCCATTGGCCCAAATGGTATTTTGCACAAAGAATGGAGCAATGTCCGATTTCCAGTCTAGCTTATGCTGCCATTTTAATTGTCCTGTGTTTTTATCGTACGCATACAGTTTGTAATCGTTGGCATTAAAAAGCAGCAGGTTGTTTTGCAGGGCAATGGAAGAATAAAAGGTTTTTGTATTATCTTTTGAAAAGGTCTGGGCACTTTTAAAAAAAACTTTTTGTGCAGAGGCCAGCAGGCTTGTTGATAATACTACCAGCAGCAGGATAGGGTATCTCATGGGGAAGGGCATAAGCTGCAAATATTAAAAACCTTTTTTATTGGTGCAAGTGCAAAAGGAAAAAGAGACGTTTTTGAATTTACGATGTACGATTCTGGATTTACGATTGAATCTCAAATTTTAAAAGGAAGGCGAGACGTTTGGCTTTTAAGCAATTTCATTCTCTATTGACAATTGACCATTCACAAAAGGAAAAAGAGACGTTTTGGTAACTCAATAAAAAACGCCTGCGTTAATAGCAGGCGTTTTTTTAAAAGGAAAAAGAGACGTTTTTAGTACAATAGGTTTTTCAGCTTTTGTACATCGGTAACAATGATCTTTCCGCTTTTAATGTCAATCAGTTTTGCGGCTTTAAAGTCGCTGAGCGTGCGGATGAGCGATTCTGTTGCGGTGCCGATGTATTGGGCAATATCTTCTCTCGAAATTTCGATGGGCTTTCCTTCTTCCACAATTTTGAATTTCTCCACAATGTTCACCAGCGCTTTGGCCACGCGCTTGCGCAGCGATGAGTAAGCCAGGTTCAGCAAACGCTCTTCTTTTTCTTTTACATTTTGGGTAATGATGTGGATGAACTTGGCGGCAATGTTGATGTCGTTGTAGATCATCTTCAGAAAATCTTCGCGCGGTATCTGCATCACATCCGCATCTTCTAAAACAGAAGCACTGTCATCGTAGTTGGTATCTTCTATTAGCGCGGTGTAGCCGATAAAATCGCCGTTGCTATACAGATTGGTGATGTATTCTTTACCATCTTCGTGCACTTTAAAGCCTTTTATTTTGCCCGACATCAGGTAATACAAAAAGCGCGGGCGCTTGCCTTCCTGGTACAGCATCTGCTTTTTATCGTAGGTTTCTACCTCGTATTTTTCGGCCAGTTGCTCTACCAGTCCCGATGCTTTTACATCTTTTAAAAACTGGGTTAAGCCCTGGGGCGATGGCGCATATTTCTGGTCCAGAATTTCGGCTTTTTTCAGGCGCACTTCCACCGCGTTCAGCAGTTCAATGTCTTCAAAAGGCTTGGTCACATAGTCGTCGGCACCCATTTCCATACCTTTTCTAAAATCGCTGCGCTCAGTTTTTGCCGTCAGGAAAATGAAAGGAATGTTTTGCGTATCGGGGTTCTTGCGCAGCAGGTGCAGCACGCCGTAGCCATCCAGCTCGGGCATCATAATGTCGCAGATAATAACAGATGGTTTTTCTTTTATCGCCACTTCCACGCCACGCTTACCGTTTTCGGCAGTAAAGGTTTTATATCCGGCCAGTTCCAGTATTTCAGCTGTATTTTCCCTGATGTCGTTGTTATCGTCAATTACCAGGATCGTTTTCGTCATTGTTTTTAAAATTTACAGGTATGGTAATAGTTATGGCAGTGCCTTTGCCTAAAGCACTTTGCAAATGTATGTTTCCACCTAAAAGGTCAAGATAACGTTTTACAATATGCAGGCCAAGGCCCGTGCCTTGTATATTGATGGCGTTCTTGCCGCGAAAAAAAGTAGAGAACAGGTGTTTTTGGTCTTCTTCGGAAATGCCGATGCCGTGATCTTTCACTGTTACACTAGCTTCGTGATCGTTTACGCGGCTGTTGATTTCTACAATGCCGTCGTTGTCAGAAAATTTAATGGCATTGCTGATAAGGTTGATCAGCATATTGCGCACCATGTTTTTATCGCTCACCACGGTTTCGCCACCTTGGTGATGGTATTCAATTCTTTGATTGGGCTTTAAAAGCCCTTTCATGTCTTCGATGGTGTTGTTGATTTTTTCCTGAACATTGAAAGCTACCAGCACGGTTCCCACTTTTCCTTCGTCGAGCTTGCCCAGCGATAAAAAGTCTTCCAAAAGGTCGTTAAGGTGTTTTACAGAATCTTTAATGCGGTTGATATGCTTGTCGCGGTTGGGCTGCGTTTCGGTAGTGGTGTATTTGCCAATAAGCGATGCCGAAGAAAGTACAGCACTTAAAGGCGTGCGAAACTCATGCGACGCCATCGATACAAAACGGCTTTTTATTTCATTAAGCTGCCGTTCTTTATCCAGTGCCTCGCTTAGTTCCTGCTGCGATTGTTCCAGCTTTTGCAGTGCATCTTTTAGTATCAGTGTGCGCTCTTCCACTTTTATTTCCAGTTCGGCATTCAGGCTGCGTATCTCATCGGTTACCTGCTCCAGCTGCTTTTGCTGCTGTCGCATGCTTTCTTCAATTTCTTTACGGTGGGTAATGTCTACAATAAAGGCAATTACATAACGCTCCTCGCCACGATAGTAATAACTCAGGCTTACTTCTACCGGAAAGTTGTCGCCATTGCTGTTCACGGCAAACAGGTCGCGGCCCCAGCCCATCACGCGGTGTTGGGGTTTTTCGTAAAAGCCGTTGCGTAGGGGTACATGGCCCTGCCGGTATTTCATGGGTATTAATATCTCTACCGGCTGGCCCACAATGTCCTGCGCGCGGTACTGAAACATTCTTTCTGCTGCGGGGTTTACCAAAATTATTTTGCCGGTATGGTTGGTGAGTACTATGCCTTCTGTAGCATTTTCAAAAAGGGCGGTCATGTGCGTTTTGTCAAACTCCGACTGCTGGTACAGCTGCTTCATATATAGTACCAGCACAGATGTAAATACAATCAGCACGATCATTAAAAGGTGCTCAGTAACGCTTTGGCCGGTAATGCCAATAGGATTGAGGATTAAAAAAATGAGTATTACAGCCATACACACAACCATAGCTATGATGGTTGACTTTTTATTGGCAATAAATACCGATAAAAAGATAACAACCAGTAAGCCGCTGAGGGTAACGCTGTAACCTGGTAAAAAGTAACTTAACAGTATAGTTAACAGAAAAGTTACGGCTGCATAAATAGAGGCCTGCCTGTTGCTTAAACGACGCATGCTGTATTGGAAAACGTTTTTTGGTACTACAAACTTAAAGATAAGGCTTAGAGTTGTAGCAATTCATTTTCCATTTCCAATACTTTCGGAAAAAGAATGTTGTTTTCGAGGTGCTTGTGCTGCACCAGGTCGTTATCCAGTTCGGCCAGCTTGCTCATGATTACACCGTAATTGGTGCAGTTTTCGGCAGGTATGGCGTAGTTGTTAGCCGCATTGCGCAACTGCAGCAGCAGGTCTGTAATCTGCTGGTATTCTTTTTCCAATATACGCTGCAGGGGCTTGCGCATGGTTTTTACAAACAAGGCACCGTAGGTTTCTTTCCGGTTGTACGCATTGATCATCTGCTTCAGATAAGGAAAAATAGAGGTTTCTTCTACGTGGTTGTGTTGTTTAATATTAGATTCTAATTCTTTATACACTTTCAGCACATTCACCAGATGCGGAAATTTTTGTTTATGTCCTTCCACATAAGTGGTAAGTGTGGCCGTAAGGGGCGGCAGGGTCATATTCAGGTAGGCGTGGTGTATGTTGATGAGGTAATCGATCAAAAAATCCATCCTCCAGTTTTCGTATTGTATGCTGCCGGACAATGGTGTGTAGGAAAAGGCCGGCTGCAGTGCGGTCATTACATTCTGCAGGTCAAGCCCTTTTCTGCTGCAGGCTTCCTGCAGCGAAAGCTCGCCGCCGCAACAGTAATTAATGCCAAAGCTTTTAAAAACATCTGCCGTACGATAGTTTTCGCGCACTATGTCAGAAACTTTGAGCGTGGAATTAACGGTGGATGTTTGCCGTTGCATAATCTTTTATAGTTTATTCAGTTTTGTTTTCTTTTGTATATCTTAAAGCTGCCAATTAAGCCGCGCCTTAATGCTGCCTAAGTATTTTACTTAGTTTCATTTATAAATGCGGCCCGGGCATAGAATTTGCTTACTGCTAATGATAAAACCGTTCGCACATATTATTGAGTGCTAAAGGCTTCTGTGTGTTCCAAACGTCTTTTTTTGCTTTTGGAAAAATATAGTTCATTGATATCAAAATATCCACCACCCGGGCTTAATTGGAAAAGTAACCTATGTATTAGCCGGCAATCCTTTTTGCAATAACAAAAACGTCTGTTTTTACTTTTATACAATCAACAACAAAGTGCCATTATACTTTTAAGAGTGTACTTATCCAATTTACAATTCAAATATATTTCCGTTCCGCACCCATATACCTGATGAATATCATTTTAGTAAATGATGCTCATCATCAACAAGCCACCGGTGCGAAAATACTTTTGTTCCATTAAGGACATTTATGTCTTTTATTAATAATCAAAAAACCACAAACAATGAAAAGGATGACTCTTGTAGCAGCAGCAATTTTTCTGGCAGGCTCTTTAGTTTTTGTTTCCTGCGGTAATGATGGTAATAGCGAGGACGCCTCAGCAACTACCTCTGAAACGACTACCACCAATGGTGGCGACAATGAAGTTCATGGCGATCTGATTCAGCCCGGTGATGTGCAGATGACAACGCCTTTAAATGCCGAGTGGGTAGCCCAGGGCAAGCAGATCTATGATGTGAAATGCCAAAGCTGCCATAAGCTGGATGATACACGTGTGGTAGGTCCCGGCTGGAAAGGAATAACCGAAAAGCGCGAACCCGCCTGGATTATGAACATGATTACCAATGTAGATGTAATGCTGGAGCAGGATCCTGTGGCGCAGCAGCTGTTGGAACAGTGTCTGGTGCGTATGCCCAACCAAAACATCAGCAGGGACGAAGCCCGCAGCATTCTGGAATTTATGCGCAGCAACGACGGCGTACAATAACAGCAGCCTAAACCCGACAAAAAATTTCAATTATAAAAACAATCACAATGTCATTCTCTTCTTCTAAACTTTTGTTTGCTGCAGCTGCGGCCGTTACCCTTGCGGGCGGCATGCAAAGCTGTAAACCTAAAACGGCCCAGGCTGCGGCTGGTGGCGATGCTGCCGCTGCTTATGTGGCGCCTGGTAAGTACGATGAATTTTACAACATCGTTTCCGGAGGCTTCAACGGACAGATCGGTGTATACGGCATTCCTTCAGGCCGCCTGTTCCGCATTGTTCCTGTATTTTCTGTAGGCCCCGAAAGCGGCTATGGCTACAGCGAGGAAACAAAGCCCATGCTCAACACCTCTCATGGCTTTGTGCCCTGGGACGACCTGCACCACATTGCTCTGTCGCAAACCAATGGTGAGCACGATGGCCGCTGGGCATTTGCCAACGGTAACAACACGCCCCGCCTTGCCCGTATCGATCTTTCTACTTTCCGCACAGCGGAGATTCTGGAAATTCCGAACAGTGCAGGTAACCACGCCTCTCCATTCATCACACAAAATTCTGAGTACATTGTAGCTGCCACCCGCTTTAGCGTGCCGCTGGATGACCAGAATGGTGATGTAGCCATCAACACGTATAAAGACAACTTCAAAGGCTCTATTTCTTTTGTTTCTATTGATCCTAACGAGGGACATATGAACATTGCCTTCCAGATACGCACACCGGGTGTCAACTTCGACCTGTCGCGCGCCGGTAAAGGCAAATCTCACGGCTGGTTCTTCTTTAGCTGCTACAACTCAGAAAAAGCCAATACCCTGCTGGAAGTAAATGCTTCTGCCAGAGACAAGGACTTTATTATGGCTGTAAACTGGAAAAAAGCCGAAGAGTATATCAAAGCCGGAAAAGGCAAAAAACAAGCTGTGAATTATGCACACAATCTGTACGACGAGAATACGCACACTGCTACTTCTACTATGAAGAAAGAAGTGCTGGTGCTGGATCCTGCCGATTGTCCTGATATGCTGTATATGATTCCTTGTCCCAAATCGCCACACGGTACCGATACCGATCCAACAGGTGAGTATATAGTTGCCTCTGGTAAACTAGCTGCAACCATCCCCGTATTTTCATTTACCAAGCTGCAGCAGGCTATTGCGGCCAAGCAATATGATGGCATGTATGATGGTATTCCTGTAATTAAGTACGAAGCAGCGCTGCATGGCGAAGTGCAGAAGCCAGGCCTGGGACCTTTACACACCGAGTTTGACGGTAAAGGCAATGCCTACACTTCTATGTTCGTTTCTTCTGAAATTGTGAAGTGGAGCCTGAGCGACCTGAAAGTAATTGATCGTGTGCCTACTTACTATTCTATTGGTCACCTTTCAGTTCCTGGCGGTCCTACTACCAAGCCTCACGGCAAATACATGGTAGCTTATAACAAAATCACTAAAGACCGTTACCTGCCTACAGGTCCTGAGCTGACCCAAAGTGCACAACTTTACGACATCAGTGGTGAAAAAATGAAGCTTATTCTTGACTTCCCCACTACAGGTGAGCCGCACTATGCAGAAGCCATCCCGGCCAGCATGATAATGAACAAGCAAAAGAAAATTTATAAGATAGAAGAAAACACGCACCCCTATGCAGCCAAGGGCGAAGGTCAGACAAAAGTGGAGCGCCGCGGCAACCAGGTTCACGTGTGGATGACAGCTATCCGCTCGCACCTGACGCCTGATAATATTGAAGGTGTGCGGGTAGGTGATGAAGTTTACTTCCACGTAACCAACCTGGAGCAGGATTGGGATGTGCCACACGGTTTTGCCATCAAAGGTGCCAACACGGCCGAAATACTGATCATGCCCGGCGAAACACAAACACTGATGTGGAAGCCTGACAGAGCAGGTATGTTCCCCTTCTATTGCACTGACTTTTGCTCGGCACTGCACCAGGAAATGTCAGGTTACCTGAGGGTATCGCCAGCAGGCAGTAATGTAGCACTTGCCTTTAGTACCGGTACCAACCTGCCGGCTACTAACGGAGCCGCTAAAGATTCAGCCAAGGGTGCAGCAACTACTCAACCTGCATCAAGGTAACTACTATAATAGTGAGCAGCCTTCTCCGGACGGAAGGTTGCTCATTTAAATAACTAACCATCAATAACTGTGTTATGAAAAAAATATTAAGTTTTTGTACAGTATTTTCTGTGGTATTAATGATAGCCTGTAGCAATGCCGGAAACGAGACAACGGAAACCGGAAATACATCAGACGAGACACCAGCCTATGGTGGTGGCCAGTCAGCGGTTCAGGATGATATATCGCAAAAAGATATTGTAAAAGTAGCTGCCGGCTCTGCAGACCATAGCACGCTAGTAGCAGCCGTAAAGCAAGCCGACCTGGTCAATTCGCTTTCCAATGCAGGCCCCTTTACTGTGTTTGCACCAACCAATGCTGCTTTTGACAAAGTGCCAAAGGAAACGTTGAACAATTTAATGAAAGACCAGAATAAGGAGCAACTACAGGATATACTTCAATACCATGTATCGTTGGGTGTGTTTAAACCAGAAATGCTGCGTGATGGGCAGTCGCTGGGACAGGCCAACGGCGGAAACATTACCATCAGCAACAAAGACGGAAAGATCGTTGTGAACAACAGCGCTAACATTATTGCAACCATCCCCGCATCTAACGGAATTATTCATGTAATAGATGCTGTATTGTTGCCGCCTGCAAACTAAGAGAATTAAACAAAGGCTTTTTCATTTGTACTGAAGATCCGGGGCCTGAGTTGTCCCGGATTGTTTTTAAAAAGAGGATATCATGAAGAAATTAAGTTCCTTGTCAAGAATAATCATAGCTATTGGCGCATTGGCTCTTATTGTTTTATATTTCGTACCGGTTTGGTCTATTTACCTGATAGCACCACAATATCCCGAAGGCTTGTCGATGCAGATTTGGCTCAATAAATTATCGGGGCAGGTGGAAATTATCAACGGTCTGAACCACTACATCGGAATGAAGCACATCAAGGAAGAAATGTTCCCTGAGTTTGGCTACCTGGTTTATATACTTGGGTTTTATATTTTGTTTGGACTGGTTGTCGCATTAACCGGAAGCCGCAAACTTCTGACCGTGTACCTGGTGCTTTTTGTAGTTGGTGGTATTGCTGCGCTGGTTGATTTTTACCTTTGGGGTTACGATTATGGCCACAACCTGGACCCGACAGCAGCCATTCAAGTGCCAGGCATGTCGTACCAACCACCAGTTATTGGTCATAAAAAACTCCTCAATTTTGATGCTTTTTCTTACCCGGATACAGGAGGCTGGATAGCAGTAGTCGTAGCAGGCGTTTTTTTCCTGATCTGGTTTTTGGAATGGCGTAAAAATAGAAAAATGAAACAAACCCATGCATCCTCCAAAATGAACACCACAGTGGCAAGCCTTTTAGCGTTATTTGTACTGGCAGGTTGCAATCCGAAACCCGAAAAAATAGCCATTGGGAAAGATGCCTGCGCCGAATGTAAAATGACCATTATGGATCCGAAGTTTGGCGGAGAAATTGTGACCAAAAAAGGTAAGGTGTTTAAATTCGACGATGCGCATTGCATTGCCAAGTTTATGGAAAAGCGCGGTGTTGAGCTGTCTGACATTCACCAGACCTTATTTGTAAATTATAATGGAGACAATGGCTTTTTAACATCAAAAGAAGCGGAGTTTGTAGTTAGCAGTACCTTTAAAAGCCCGATGGGCAGCAATGCAGCCGCGTTTGCCGGAGTTCCTGAAGCAGAGAAAAAATCGAAAGAAATTCCGAATAGTAAAGTCACCAATTGGGCCACCTTGTATAACATACTTATCAAGTGAAGCAAATAATAACCATACTTTTCCTTTTCAGTTTTGTAACAGGCCATGCCGGCACTATAGAGGTGGGGCGCGACAGGGTGGTATCATCGCTTAGAAAAGCAGTGGAGCTAGCGCAGGACGGCGATACCATTTTGCTGCACAAAGGCACTTATAAAGAAGGCAATATCGTTGTCACCAAAAGCATCAGGCTGATAGGAGTGGACAATCCTGTGCTGGATGGAGAAGGAGAGCACGAACTGCTGACAGTTAGCGGAAGCGGTATACTCGTTAAAGGCATCACATTTGCCAACTCGGGCTACTCCAGCATGGATGATTATGCAGCGCTAAAGATTATTGATGCTACCTACATTATTGTTGAAAACAACATCATCAACAATGCTTTTTTTGCCATACACGTAGCCAATGCCACAAAAGTTATCATCCGTAACAATACCATTAAAACCACTTCCGCATCGGAACAGATTTCGGGCAATGGTATACACCTGTGGAAGTGCAGCGATATGTTGATAGCTGATAATCATATTGAGGGACACCGCGATGGTATTTACTTTGAGTTTGTATACCATTCTTTTATACAGAACAATCATAGTGAAAAGAACATCAGGTACGGATTGCACTTTATGTTCTCCAACAACAACTCTTACCTGAAGAATACGTTTATAAACAATGGTGCCGGTGTAGCAGTGATGTACTCCAAAGATGTACTGATGCATAGCAATACCTTTGACCGCAACTGGGGTGCTGCAGCTTATGGACTGCTGCTTAAAGACATCAGTAATAGCCAGATCATCAACAATTATTTTCTGCAGAACACGATGGCCATTCTGATGGAGGGCACTGCCCGCATCAATGTGTTTCACAACGTGTTTCGCAGCAATGGCTGGGCCATGAAGGTGCAAGCCAACTGTACCGAGAATGAATTTCATCACAATAACTTTTTGGCCAACACATTTGATGTATCAACAAACGGTCACCTGGCACTTAATCATTTTTACAACAATTACTGGGATAAGTACGAGGGGTATGATATGGACCGCAACCGCATTGGCGATATTCCATACCACCCGGTAAGTATGTACTCGATGGTGATAGAACAAAATTCAAATGCCGTGATATTGATGCGCAGTTTTATGGTAACACTGCTGGATAAAGCTGAAAAAGCAATACCAAGCCTGACACCCGAAAATTTGGTAGACACGGCACCATACATGAAACCGATTAAATTATGATCCGGATAAACAATATAGACAAGCGCTTTAAAAAACTGCATGCCCTGCAAAGTATTTCTGCCGAAATGCAAAAAGGGCAAGTGATTGCTTTGATAGGCCCGAACGGATCTGGCAAAACAACGCTGATCAAAAGCATTTTAGGTCTTGTAAAACCCGATAGCGGCAATATTTTTTTTAATGATGTGGCCATTGACGAAAAAGTGGAATACCGCCGCAATATTGGCTACATGCCACAGATTGGTCGCTATCCTGACAATATGAAAATAGGCCAGCTTTTTAAAATGATACGTAACATTCGTCAGGATGAAAAGCACCTGGATGAAGAACTGTATTACAAGTTCAAGCTGGATACATTGCTGGAAAAATCCATGCGCTCGCTATCTGGTGGCACGCGGCAAAAAGTAAGTGCGGCACTGGCTTTTCTATTCAATCCCGATGTGCTGATACTGGATGAACCTACGGCCGGCCTCGACCCGCTTTCGTCTGAAATTTTAAAAGAGAAAGTAATTGAAGAAAAGAGCAAAGGCAAACTGATACTGATAACCTCTCACATACTGAGCGACCTGGAGGAGGTAACTACAGATGTAATGTACCTGCAGGATGGGAAAATGGTGTTCTTTAAATCGATGGGTGAGCTGCGCCAGGAAACCGGTGAGGAAAAATTGAGCCGCGCCATTGCTTGGCATATGAAGCATAGTCTGCACCACAAAGAGGTTTCTTATTTCAAAATAGCCAAATAAAAAAGGAATGCTGAAGATATCGAAATACGTTTTTTACGACATCCTGCGCAACAAGGTAATGCTAGCCTATGCGTTGTTTCTTTTCGTGGTGTCCATGAGTCTTTTTCAAATGGAAGAAAACAGCAGCAAAGCCATGCTGAGCCTGCTGAATATAGTACTGATTGTAGTGCCACTGGTGAGCATGGTTTTTTCCACCATCCACTGGTACAATTCTTACGAATTTGTAGAGCTGATGCTGACGCAACCCATTGGCCGCAAAAAAGTGCTGATGAGTGAATATCTGGGTATTGGCACCTCGCTGGTAACGGCCTTTTTGCTGGGCGTGGGCGTGCCGGTATTGGTGTATCAGCCCGATAATGTTGGATTGGCCTTAATATTGATTGGCAGCCTGCT
>CBDTUH010000042.1:0-15136 GCA_965363375.1 uncultured bacterium | reverse complement strand
GGCCTTTGATCATTTCTCCGTCGTTCAGCTGTACGAAAGTGTTTTCATACACTTTATCGTACTTTTCTTTTTCATCACGGGTGTAGCTGGCCACATTGCGCTTGTCAATGCTCCAGTCAAAATCATCGTGCGCTGTTGCTATCCGCTCTTCAACAGGCGGTTGTACAGGTACATTTGATGTCGCTGTAGCGGCTTCCGCAGTTGCGTTTGCCTGCTCCTGTCCTTCAGCGTTTGGGTTAACAATTTGATTTTCTTCCATAAAAATTCCCGATGGTTTTTTGTTCGGGGCTGCAAAGATAAGCCAAATTGAGGGAAAACCGTAGCCAGGGCCAATTTTAACAGCGGTTGGCGGTTTGTAGTTTTTAGTTTGTGATTTGTAGTTGTTTAGCGCGAAAACGTCTCTTGCTCCTTTTGATTCTTTCTGCCTGCTTTTTGCTTTTCACCATTGCCTTTTCGCATTATTTCAAAACGTCTTTTTTCCCTTTTAACGACAAAGCCTATTTTTCTCTCCAGATCTTTACCTGCAGGTCTTCATCTGCGGTGCGCCAGGCACGGTGCATGCGTTCGCTGTTAAAGGCATGAGCTATATTTCCTTTGCTGTCTGCAGCTATTAGTCCCATATCGCCCTTTTCGTTTTTGCATTTTTCGTGAATCAGAAAATCGCAGGCCTGCTGCACCTCCAACCCCTTGTACTCCATTAGTGCGCTGATGTGAAAGCCCACCACGTGTTTGATGAGCACTTCGCCATCGCCGGTGCAGCTAACGGCGCAGGTGCCGTTGTGCGCATAAGAGCCAATGCCTATGATAGAAGAGTCGGCAATGCGGCCGGGCACTTTATTTTCGGTACCGCCGGTAGAGGTGGCCGCCGCTACATTGCCCCGGCTGTCTACCGCAACGGCGCCCACGGTGCCATGGGTTTTGCGAGCCACCTGGTATTCGCCGGCCTGCCCAATACCATCGCCTTCGGCCTCCTGCTGCGCCTTGCTGTACTGCTCAAAAGCATGGTCAGTAATAAAATAAGCTTCAGGGCGCAGTTGCAGCCCAATTTTTTGGGCAAACTCCAGCGCACCCATATCGCCCAGGTAAATGTGCGCCGTTTTTTCCATTACGCCGCGCGCCAGCGTTACCGGGTTTTTTACATTTTTTACAATGGCTACCGAACCCGATTTGCCTGTTTCGCCATTCATAATAGAAGCATCCATTTCCACTTCCGCCTTTTGGTTAAGCGCCGAGCCGCGGCCGGAGTTGAACAGCGGGTTGTCTTCCATCACATTTACGGCGGCCTCTACTGCATCCACGGCGTGGCCACCCACTTTTAAAATATCGTAACCGGTATTTACGGCTTCTTCCAATGCTTTTCTGTATGCTTTTTCATTTTTATGTATAAACTCAGAATCGGGACCGGCGCCACCGTGAATGATAATGGCTATTTTGTTCATAATTGTTGACTGGATTTTAGTTAGATGAGCTTCTACAATTTGATGTTCAATAATATATAAATAGATAAACTGCAATTTGCAGGCCTGCGAAGATTTAAAAAAGGCTGAAAG
The DNA here is from genome assembly GCA_965363375.1 of uncultured bacterium. GTDB lineage: Bacteria > Bacteroidota > Bacteroidia > Chitinophagales > Chitinophagaceae > Flavisolibacter. The sequence goes on along the minus strand of CBDTUH010000042.1, from coordinate 13,586 downwards.
CCAAAAGGGGCAAGAGACGTTTGGAATGTTGAGCAAGGAACAACGAACAAATGAATGAAGAAGGAGTGAAAATGTTCAATTTTAAAAGGAAAAGGAGACGTTTTGAATTTGGCTGTTTGCCATGAACCATGAACTATGATCTATGAACCTATATTCCTGAAACGGAAAGCAGCAGGCTGCAACCAAGATGCGCAAACATTTACTAAGTTTGGCGCTGCAAAAGTGTTGCAGCTATCGCTTATGAAAAACCGCGGATACTATTTATTTGTTTTTATTCTGGCTTTTCCTTTTTTGGCGCGGGCGCAAAACCATTTTCAGCATTCCGGTTCTTTCGGCTTTCAAACACACTATGGTAGTTTTTTAACCCAATCGCCCAAAGCGGCTTACCTGCGCGACAGCTATACTTCTTACCACGAACTGTATTACCAGCATCAAACAAGCGGCAACAAACCCTGGCACGTGGCCAACAAGCTACCGCAATGGGGCGTGGCCGCTTTTTGGGGCAACACGGGCAGCCAACAGTACATGGGCCACATGGCGGGCGCTTTTGGCTTTATGAACGTGCCACTGCTGAAGGCCAACCGCTTTACCAGCAAACTGCGCGGCGCTATGGGCCTGGGCTGGGTGCAAAAGCCTTATGATAAGGCTACCAATCATAAAAATGTACTGATTGGAAGCCCCATCAATGGTTTTGTGCAGTTTTTGTGGCAGAATGAATTAAAAGTGGCCTCTCGTATTTTTATAAATGCCGGCCTCAGTTTTACCCACCTTTCCAATGGTGGTAGCACGCTGCCCAACCTGGGCCTCAACATTCCGGCGCTGAGCCTGGGCATCCGCTACGGCGCCGGCGAAGCCTTTGCCGACCCAACCTTTCCATACTTTGAAAAGGAAAAAATGACGTTTACGCTGTTTGCATCGGCCGGCACCAAGCAGGCGCCCTGGGTAGAAAGCAGCCGCTACCTGGTAAATACGTTGAGTATAGAGGCCAGCAAAAAAATTGGCTACAGCAGTCTTGTTGGCGGCGGTGCCCTATTTTATTACGACCGCTCGCTGCAGGTGCACCCGGCAGGCATTCCATCATTAAAACGAAAAGGCAATTTTTTGCAAGTGGGCGTATTTGCGGCTTACGAGCACCAGTTTGGTAAAGTATCGGTACCGCTGCAGCTGGGTGCTTATGTGTACAACAAAGACCTGTCGCCGCAACTTTTTCAAAACCTGGGGCTGCGCTACCGGTTTCACCCGAACTGGTCGGGCCAGTTCATTTTAAAAACACATATGGGTCAAGCCGATCATATTCATTTTGGCCTGGGCTATCATTTTTAAATACAACGGATGAAGCTTTTTAAACCTCTCTTTTTCCTTTTGCTGGCCGGCATGGCCGGTTGCCAGAAACCTTCATGCCTGTCAGAAGCAGGACCAATAATGCAAACGGTACGCACCGCTGCTCCTTTCAGCAAAATAATGCTGTACGATAACATCAACCTGGTGCTGAAGCAAGACACTATAGAATCTATTACGGTAGAAGGCGGCAAAAACCTGCTGCCACAAATTGTTACCACCATCAATGAAAACACATTGACCATTGAAAACAAAGTGGATTGCAACTGGCTGCGCCGGCCGGGTGAAAAAATTACCGTTTATGCATCGGTAAAAAATTTAGAACAGGTAGACTACAATGGCAGCGGCCACATTACATCTGCTAATACCATCACTTCGCCCAGACTGTTTTTTTACTCGTACGAAGGTGCAGGCAATATTGATGTAGACCTGCAGGCAGAAGTGGCGGGGGCTTACATTCACCAGGAAAATGCTGATATTACTTTGCGCGGCAGCGCAGATCGTTTTTTTACCTACACCAACGCGCGCGGAACCATTGACTTAAAAATTTGCAGGTGAAAAATATGGTAATGGAATATGGCGGCGTACGCAATGCTACCATCAACGTTTCCGAAAGCCTTGACCTGATTATCTACCACACCGGCAATGTATATTATAAAGGAACACCGCAGATAAAATTGCAAACACACAGCTCCGGGCGATTACTTCAGTTGCCTTAGCGCGTGCAGCGTTTTACCGAAAAAAATTTTATGGCTGAGTATGGCACTGTATTAGCAGCTTGTGAATAAAATATATAACTATGGATGCAAGAGCCAAGCTGGAACTGATGGATAAAATATTGCGGCAACTGGAAGACCTGGCCAACAGCCAGACATCGGTATTAAAAAAGATAAGCCAGGTAGAGGCTGATAACATTACGCTAAGCAATAAAGTGCTGGAAGAAGGCCTGCCGGAACTGCATGAGCACCTTGACGATGCGCTGCAGGAATGTAACACGCTGCTGTCCGAATTTACCGAAAGCCGTGAGCAATTTGTTAAAGACAACAAGTTGGATCAACCAGATGCAGAAGCTTAGTTGTTAACCAATTTAGAGATGCTTTGTGCAGCAATCCATCCACTGGTCCATGCGTGCTGAAAATTGAAGCCGCCGGTAATGCCATCCACATCCAGCACTTCGCCTGCAAAAAACAGGTTTGACACTTTTTTGCTCATCATGGTGGCCGCATGTACCTCGCTTAATGCAATGCCGCCCGCGGTTACAAATTCTTCTTTAAAAGTTGTTTTGCCCTGCACTTCCACTACGTAATCTACGAGGTGGCGTATCAATGTATTCTCAATTTTTGCCGGCAGGTCAGCCCATCTTAGTTCTGTTGACACACTGGACTGCTCCAGCAAAAAAAGCCATAGCCTCGATGGCAGTTGCGCAAAGGTGGCATTGGCTACTTTTCGTGATGGACTTTGTTTACGAATGCTTTGCAAAAGTGTTTTTAAACTTTGCTCGTTGTATTGCGGCAGCCAATTAATGTGTGCTTTAAAATGATATTCTTTTTCGGCCAGCTCGCGTGCGCCCCAGGCGCTTAACCGTAAAATAGCCGGGCCACTCAAACCCCAGTGCGTAATCAGTACAGGACCTTCTTCTACCAGTTTGCTGCCTTCAATTTTTACACGTGCTTGTGGCACACTTACGCCCATTAATGCAGTGATAGGATGCTTCGGTAAATTAAAAGTAAACAGAGAGGGCACAGGCGGCGCAATGGTATGTCCTAAACTTTGCAGCCAATGAAACATGGCCGATTTGGGATAACCACCGGAAGCTATGCATACAAAATGAACCTGCAGCTTTTTGCCGCTGGCAAAAGAAATGGCAAACTTCTCCCCTTCCTTTTGAATGCCCGTAACTTCTGCATGCGGCACCACCTGCACACCGTACAAGTCGGCCTCGTGCAGCAGGCAATCTATAATGCTTTGCGATGTGTTAGATTTTGGAAACATGCGGCCGTCGCTTTCTTTTACAATGGGCACACCGCGTTGTGCAAACCAGTCTATAGTATCATTCGTAAAAAATTGGTGAAAGGTTTTTTTTATAAAGTGCTGACCGCGCGGGTAGCGGCTGCTCATTTCGGCAATATCATTCAGCGCATGCGTTACATTGCAGCGGCCGCCACCGGAAATTTTTACTTTAGATAGCAGCTTGCCCGTTTTTTCTGCCAGCACTACCTGAAGTCCCGGAGATAAGCGCGCGGCATTTACGGCACAAAAAAATCCCGCCGCACCGCCGCCAATTATCAAAAGTGTTTTTTTATTGTTTGTTGCTGAATCAGCTTTTGCTTCTTTTTCGGATTGCGCCATCAAACCATTTGTTTTTACTCACCAATTGCGTGTAAAGTTATAGGCCTTTGGCGCAGCTTTCAGCGGTTTTTAATAAAAGCATGATGGTTATCGGCATCGTTGGCCAGCGCAATGATAGTGCTGTTCTCAAAAAGATGGATCAATTGCGCTTTTATATCCTTATACTGCCAGTGCATGGGGCAGGGCTTGAGGTCGGAGCAGCGCTTGAGACCCAGCACACAACTGGTAATTACATTTTCCTCGCCGGTAGCTTGTAAGATTGACATTACAGGCAAATGCTTGGCTTCTTCCGTCATGTAAAAACCGCCATGCGGCCCGCGTGTGGAGCTGATGAGTGCATGGTCTTTTGCCAATAGCTGCAATATTTTGGCCGTAAAAGGCAGCGGCGAATCAATTGCCTTTGCAATGGCTTCAATCCCCAGCTTATTATTTACCGAACTTTTCTGAGCCAGGAAGATGGTGGCGCGCAGTGCATATTCGGTGGTTTTGGTAAACATATTTACGGCATTGTTTTTAAAAGGAAAAAGAGACGTTTTATTCAGCTTCTATTTTGTGGTGATGCATCATCGATCCATTCTGCAAACGAATCGGCCGTTTCGTATAGCTTTAGCGAAGCCAGCTTTACCTGTGGTGGCAAATGCGGCATCAATTGCTGCTGCACAAATACCAGCAGGTTTTCTGCCGTAGGCTCCCAATTCCATTCAAAAAGATTGGGCGCGTTTTTTAGAAACGGATGTCGCTGCAAGTATGCTTTTGATAACACCAGTTGGTGATCGAGCAGGCTTACTACATGTGTATGCACCAGCCCCTTCAGCACTTTAAAATCAAGTACAAAGCCCGGTGGCGCAATAAAGCCACTGCCGTTGCCGGACTGCTTTACGGTTACCTGCAGCTCGTAAGAGTGGCCGTGCAGGTGACGGCAGGCACCTTCGTAGCCATGTATGGCATGCGCCATCTCAAACCTGAAAATCTTTGTTACCTGTAACATGTTTTTTACTACGGCATTAAATAAAAGACAAACACATCTTTAATTTTTACCAGCTGCAATTTTAACGCCACCAGCTTAGAAAAAAACTGAAGAATATTGGTTGCCAGTCTGATTTAAATCAGTTTTAAAAGAAAAATAAAACGTTTGCTTTACTTCCCATTTTCTAAGTGCCAGCTGCTGAAAACGTCTCTTTTTCCTTTTAAAAACAAAACAAATGGACAGCACCATTCAAAAATTTATATTAAGCCAGAAAGCAGCCTCTTTATGTTGCGTGGATGATGCAGGCCACCCCTATTGCTTTACCTGCTTTTATGCTTTTAATGCAGAAGAAGGATTACTTTTTTTTAAAACAAGCGCCGCATCGCACCACACTGAGGTCATGCTGCAAAACAGTTCGCTGGCTGGAACTATAATGCCCGACAAACTAAATGCGCTAGCCATACAGGGCGTTCAGTGGGAAGGGCGGCTGCTACCGCCGCAGCACCAAAGCTCCAAAAGGTGGGCTACCCATTATTACAAACGTTTTCCTTTTGCGCTGGCCATGCCCGGCGATGTATATGCCGTGCAGATCGACCATATAAAAATGACGGACAATACAAAAGGCTTTGGCACCAAAATACATTGGTACAGAAATGAAGTAACTGAACTTGCCTAATAAAAAGCCCTGCACACGTATGTGCAAGGCTCCTCTTTTTCGACTTCACACCTTATTGCAAATTATGCCATCTCGTTTTGCAGTTGTGGCTGGTTGGTAAACAGTTGCTCGCTGTTGTATACCACCTCCCAGGTTACGGGCAATGCCTTTTTGAGCATGCTGCTGACACCGCATATTTTTTCCTGCGAAGCCATAATAGCATCCATCGTTGCTTCTTTGTGCGCTGCATCACCTTTTATTTCATACACTACATGAATAGACACATATTCCATTGGTTGACCCTTGCTCAATTCGCCGTTAATCTTCAAATTAAAATCATCCAATATCACGCCTTTGTTATGCAGCAGCTTTACCACATCCATGCCGGTGCAGCCCGATAGCGCCGTCAGCACAAAAGGCTTTGGTATGGGACCGTTGTCCTCTCCACCTACCCTTTCCGGTGCATCCATAATAATAGTGTGCCCGTTTACCAAAGCGTTGAACTGCATTTTACCCATCCACTGGGTTTCTATTTCATGATAGGCCATTGTAACTTGTTTTAATGAGCTTGAATTGATACTACAAATTTCCGACCCCGCCCCGGCCGCAGGCGTAACCTTAATCACGCACATGAGTTCGATTCGTATGATTTTCGTCAGCTTCAGGTCAAAATAACAGAATAAAAGTACTTTAATACTTTTATTATTCAAAACTATTTTACTTTTGCTTCACAAACATTTTAAACATTATAGAATATGCAAACAATCGCGGAAAACATTTTAAATGTAACCCTGCTGGAGCCCCGGCAAAAACACCCCACTATTTTTGTGCGTTTTGATGAACTGTCCGGTGGTGAAAGCCTAACCATACACAACGACCACGACCCCAAACCGCTGTACTACCAACTGCTGGGCGAGCGCGGCAACATTTTTAACTGGGAATACCTGGAGCAGGGACCCGAGTGGTGGCGTGTGCGCATTACCAAGCGCTTGGCAGGTGAAGGTGAGGAAACCCTGGGTGCACTGGCAGCAAAGGATTTGCGCAAAGCCGAAATATTTAAAAAGTACGGCCTTGACTTTTGCTGCGGCGGTAAAAAAACCGTGAAAGAAGCCTGCGCCGAAAAAGGACTGGATGTAACCAAGATCGAGCAGGAACTGCAGCAGGCCGATAAAAACCCGCTGACACGCTCACTGCCTTACGGCGACTGGAGCCTCGACTTTTTGGCCGATTACATTGTAAATACACACCATACTTACGTACACAAAACCCTGCCCGAGCTGCGCGGCTATGCGCTGAAAGTAGCACAGGTACACGGCAGCCGTCATCCCGAGCTGGTAACCATCCACCACCTTGTAGAAGCCATTAACAAAGAACTGACAGAACATATGGAAGAGGAAGAAACGTCTGTTTTTCCTTTTATTAAAAAAATTGTTGCCGCTAAAAAAAGCAACGATACAGCTGCAATGGCTCAAATGGGTTCAGTACAAAACCCGGTAAAAGATATGGAAGCCGAGCACGAGCAGGCCGGTAAAATTCTGGAAAGCATCCGCACCATCAGCAACAACTACGCGCTGCCACAAGATGCCTGCGCCAGCTATGGTTTACTGTTTAAAATGCTGCAGGATTTTGAAGACGACCTGTTCACGCATATTCATTTGGAGAACAACATCCTGTTTCCAAAAGCACTGGAACTGGAAAAAACATTATAAAATGAAAAGCCACGCTCCTATCAGGCGCCACCGGTCGATGGTCTCTTTATCAAGAGACCATCACTTTGGTCTTTTGTTGGTGTGGAAGATAAGGCAGGGACTAAAAAAAGAAGTGGCCCCTACACGAATCAGTAATTATGTACTCCATTTTTTTGATGAAGACCTGAAGCATCATTTTAAAGAGGAAGAAGAAAGTTTGTTCGCCTTTTTGCCGGTCCACGATGTATTGCGCCTGCAGGCAGAAAGAGAACACCAGCAGGTATACGAACTGATGCACCGCCTGGACCAGACACCTGAAAGCAATGCCCTGCTCACACAATTTGCCGATTTGCTAGAGAGCCATATCCGTTTTGAAGAACGAACCCTTTTTAACCACCTGCAGCAAACGCTTACCCCAAAACAACTGGAAAACCTGTCGGCCCTTGCCGAACGGGACCGTAACTTAGATGAAACATGGGTGGACCGCTTTTGGGAACGCAAAAAACAAAAAGCATGAAAACAATATTATTCTTTTTGCTGGCAACATTAAGCCTGGCTGCCTGCAACCATACAAGTGAAGAAACTGCGCACGTGCATGATGCCAGCACTGTAGACACCACAGCTATAGAAGGCGGCGCAACAGATACCATTGCATTGAAAAAAGACGGCAAGTGGAATGCGGATGAACCCACCAATAAAAACGTAAGTGTGCTGCAGGCTAGCGCCGGCGAATGGAATAAGCGGCCGCTGCAAAGCACCGAAGATTACCAGGCACTCAGCGCCGACCTGCAGCAAGGCCTGAACACACTAATAAAGGAATGTAAAATGAAAGGCGCCGATCACGACGCGCTGCACCTGTGGCTGGAGCCGCTGCTGGCAGAAACCAAAGAATTGAAAGGGATTTCAGACGTTAACAGCGGCGATCGCCTGTGGCATTCCATCCGCACCCGGCTGGCCGATTACAACCTTTATTTCAATTAAAAAATGGTGATTAACGCTCATACAAAAATTGGTGCGCTCATAAAGCAGCAGCCGCAGGCGCTGGAGGCTATCATCAGCATCAGTCCTGCATTTGAAAAGCTGCGCAACCCTATTTTACGCAAGCTAATGGCGGGCCGCACCAGCATTGCCATGGCGGCAAAAATTGGCGGCTGCACGGTGGAAGATTTCTACAAACAATTGCAACCATTGGGTTTTAGCATTGACGATAGCAAAGAAGAAAAAAAAGTAAGAAAGACTAAACCTCCCTTTCTACAATCGGTAAAAAAAGAACAGATAAAGGAACTGGATGTGCGTGCCGACATTGCGGCCGGCAACGACCCATTACAACGCATACTGAAAGAAATACAAACGCTACCAAGCGGACAGGTACTAAAGATCATCAACACATTTGAGCCGGCACCGCTGATGCAGCTGCTGCAGAAAAAAGGCTTTGAATCGTATGTTGATGAAGTGGCCCAGCAACTGGTAGAAACCTATTTTTTCCGAAAGGAAAAACAGACGTTTGAAAAGCCCCAAAACATAGAAAGCAACGACTGGGAAAGTGTATTTCAGCAATACAGTCAAAACCTGCAAACTATAGATGTACGCCACCTGCCTATGCCGCAGCCTATGCACACCATACTGGAAGCACTGGAAGATTTACCAACAGGCGCCGCCCTGCTGGTGTATCATAAACGTATTCCGGTATTTTTGCTGCCCGAACTGGCCGAACGCCGCTTCGACATTCGCACCAACACGGTTAGCGACAGCGAAGTACAACTTTTAATTTTCAGGAAATAAATGTTTACCACCAGCAATAATGCTACTGCAAAAACCACTTCGCACAAAGTGGTTTTGCCTTTTTACCTGTACGCGGCAATAGCTTATGGTGTGGCTACGGTGTTGCTTTTCTTTTCCACGTCTGCCTTTACGGAGCACCATTTTCACCCCTACACGCTGGCCATTACGCATACGATGGCACTGGGCTGGGGCACCATGATCATACTCGGCGCCAGCCATCAGTTGGTGCCGGTTTTGATAGAAGGCGAACTCTGGAGCAATGCACTGGCTTATGCATCGTTTGCGCTGGCGGCTGTTGGCATTCCGCTGCTGGTGCAGGCTTTTTACACCTTCAACATGGGAGCGCCGGCCCAATGGGGCGGCTGGCTAATAAATGCAGCTGTAGTGGCGTACCTGGCTAACCTGGCGGGTAGCATACAAAAAAGCAAAACCGAAAACGTGCATGCCGTGTTTATTTTTACTGCGGCGGCCTGGCTGCTGGTAACTACGGCTGTAGGCCTGATGCTGGTGTACAACTTTACACATCCTTTTCTGCCGGCAGACTCGCTGCACTACCTGTCGCTGCACGCTCATTTAGGCCTCGCCGGATGGTTTTTGCTGCTGGTAGTGGGTGTGGGCGCCCGGCTGATTCCAATGTTCCTTATTTCGAAGTATGATAATGTAAAACTGCTGTGGACTATTTTTTACCTGGTCAACGGCAGCCTTATTCTATTCATAGTCTTTTTCCTTTTAAACGTCTCTTTTTCCTTTTATGCATTGCCGGTTGCCGGTATGCTGGCGGCTATAGCCCTTTTCTTTTTCTTTTGCTACAAAGCCTATACGCAGCGCATCCGCAGGCAGGTAGATGAGCCTATGCAGGTTTCTCTCCTGTCTGTAACTATGATGGCGCTTCCCTTAATATTACTGCTGCTTTTACTCGTTTCTCTATTGGTAGTAAGCAACCATCAGCAACTGATACTGACCTATGGTTTTGTTACTTTTTTTGGCTGGCTTACGGCCATCATATTGGGCATGACCTTTAAAACTTTACCTTTTATAACCTGGAACAAAGTGTACCACCGGCAGGCCGGCAAGGGTCAAACGCCCAACCCCAAAGACCTGTACAGCACACCGGTTTTTAACTACATGCGGCTGGCTTACATAGGCGGCTTTGTATTATTTACGGTTGGTATTTTAGCTTCGTTTATATTGCTGCTGCAGGCAGGTGCTGCTTTGCTGGTACTATCGGCCCTGCTGTATAACTGGAACGTGTTTCGACTTATTTTTCACAAAAGCCCAAAGCCATGAACGTAATCAGCAACAACAACCAAAAACTGGAGCAGGCGCTAGCGGCACTGAAGCAGGTAATGGACCCCGAGATAGGACTGAACATTGTGGACCTCGGATTGATCTACCAGGTAGATTTTGACGAAGAAGGAAAAAACATTTATAATACCATGACGCTGACCACGCAGTTTTGCCCCATGGGCGAAAGCATTACCGACGGTGCGCAAACGGCCTTGGAGGAAGCTTTTCCTGGTTATACGGTACACAACAACTTAATATTTGATCCACCCTGGAACCAATCGCTTATTTCGGAAGAAGGACGTAACTATTTAAACCAATAATGCATGCTAAGCCTTACCTGCAAAACGGCCATTAAAGCGGTTATCTACCTGGCATCGAAGTACGAAAGCGGCGAGAACATGGGCATTAAAGATATTGCGGGCCACATTGGCGCCAGCGAGCACACCATTGGCAAGGTAATGCAAACATTGGTGAAGCAGGGTATTGTCAACAGTGTAAAAGGCCCCTCGGGCGGCTTTTACCTGTCGGCGGCACAAAAGCGGCAGCCGCTGATTAATATTGTGGAAGAGGTAGATGGTAAACAGGTGTTTAAAGGTTGCGGCCTGGGCCTCAGTCGCTGCTCGGCCACGCACCCCTGCCCCATTCACCATGAGTATAAAATATGGCGCGATGGCATGCAACAGCTGTTTGCAGAAAAACGCGTTTCTGACCTTACCGAATCTGTAAACAATAACATTGCCTACCTGATAGGCTGATACCTTATTTGCTGTATGAAGCAAAAGGGTTTTAAGACGTTTTAGTTTTAAAGCCCTTTATTATTATCTGCAAATTATATGGGTTGAATGAAACAAAACGACTCTTTTTCCTTTTGATATTTTTCGTAAGATATCTTTAGCTATTCTATAGTTGGTTCATTTTAAAAAAGACTTATTCTTCTTTTTAAAAGGAAAACGAAAGGTTTTGAATATTGGAGAAACATGCGGATATTAGTATGTTACCAACAATAGCAAATGAGCTTTGATCTATATTTCTACAAGAGAAAAAACAATCAACTGACGGAACAACAAGTTGCAGAATATCTTAATCTCAACATTCCATATAATAACAGCGAACATCCAAAACAGTGGAGTTATGAAAATCCAGCCACAGGAGTTTACTTTTTGATTGATTGGAACGACCCAGATGACGACCCCGAGAACATTGAAATCTTTGACAGCTTTCAAGATTATCAATATCTGAACTTTAGTTTTAGTATTAACTTCTTTCGACCACGATTCTTTGGGCTTGAAATTTTTCCAATAATTGAAAAGTTTATTAACGCCCTTGACTTATATGTCTTAGATCCGCAAGATGAAGTTGACCCTGATAATCCAAGGAATTTTCCTAAGGGCTACTTTCAGAATCAGTGGATAAAACACAATGACAAAGTGACTTTAGCTCAGTATAACGAGCTAAACTTCTTGTTTTTACCAATTGAGAAATCTAACTACTTATGGTGGTTTCAGACGTATAGAGAAGAATTACAAGAGAGCTTAACAGAAGATATATTCGTTCCAAGATATTTTGTGCTCAAAAGCAACGAAGACGAGCAACTTTATACAGCATGTGTTTGGCCTGAACACATTGCAATTATTTTACCTCCAGTTGACTATTTAATTGTTCAGAGGAAGTATAAAAGGCTTTTCAAAACAGTTGAAGAAAGCGGATTAGTTTCCTACGACACAATTATCACGCAGCTTGGTGAGTATTTTGAAGATTTTGAAGATTTGTTGCCTGACCTAAAAGTAATAAGACAGTCGAATGCTGATCAGATTGAAAAGAAGTTCAACACTCTAAAATTGGGTAAAACCATAACAGATTTTGGTAGTGGCGTAGCTTTTGACAGTTTTGTAAATGTGAAACCGTAACGAACTACTGTTGGTAATATAATATTTCTAAAATAACGTTTGCCGTAAAACTTTAATAAAATTAAGTACTGTTTTCCAAACGTCTATTTTCCCTTTTAAATAGGAAAATAAAAAAGCCCGCAAAGTGTAGTTGCGGGCGTATATAAATCGTTAATTTTTCCACTACATTGTGCGAGAGTTTCACCTAGTCAAAACGTCTCTTTTTCCTATTAAATCAATAATCAGAAAACAAGTTAGCATTGGCTTTTTCAGCGGCTTCAATAGGCGTATAGTTCGACAAAACGTCTGCTTTTCCTTTCTGAATGCAAACGTCGTGTTCAAAATGCACGGAAGGTTTGCCATCGCCGGTGCGCACGGTCCATCCATCACTTTCTGTAAATACATCCTTGGTGCCCATGTTAATCATCGGTTCTATCGCTAGTACCAAACCTTCTTTCAATACTGTTCCGGTGCCGCGGCGGCCGTAGTTGGGCACTTGCGGGTCTTCGTGCATTTGCCGACCCAGTCCATGACCTACCAGCTCGCGTACCACGCCATAGCCATGTTTTTTTTCTGTATGTTCCTGTATGGCCCAGGCAATATCGCCAATGCGGTTGCCGGCCACGGCTTTTTCAATGCCTTTGTACAGGCTTTCCTTGGTAACTTTTACCAGCTGTACCACTTCATCAGCAGGCTTGCCAATCATAAACGTATAAGCATGGTCTCCATGAAAGCCGTTTTGGTATACACCTACATCAACCGAAATAATATCGCCTTCCTTTAGTTCGTGTCCATTCGGAAAACCATGTACCACCACATCGTTTACCGATATGCAGGAGCTATAAGGATAGCCATGATAGTTTAAAAAAGAAGGCGTAGCGCCATTGTCTTTAATAAATTCAGCAATCAGCTTGTCAATTGAGGTAGTAGTAATGCCTGGCTTTAAAATTTTTGCCACTTCCGTAAGCGACTGGCTCACCAGCAGGGCGCTGGTGCGCATCAGTTCAATTTCTTCCTTGTTCTTAAGTTTCATCATATCTATCAAAAAATAAAACCTGGCAAAGTTAGTTACCAGGTTTTAAATATGTTGTTATTGAAAAATTATAAAGTAGCCTGCGTAACCGACTGGCGACCTTGAATGCGACCACTCTTCATTAAACCATCGTACTGGCGCATCATCAGCTGTGTTTCAATTTGCTGCAGGGTATCGAGAATAACACCTACCATAATTAAAAGCGATGTACCACCAAAGAAGGTAGAGAAGTTCATGGTAACACCCATGCGCTGTGCAATACCGGGCAGAATACCTACAAAGGCCAGTAATATGGCACCGGGCAGTGTAATGCGATCCATAATCACACCGATATAATCAGTTGTGGGCTGGCCGGGTTTTACACCAGGTATAAAGCCATTGTTCTGCTTCAGGTTGTCAGCAATCTGCTTCGGGTTAAATATCAAGGCTGTGTACAGGAATGTAAAGCCAATAACTACGGTAGCATAAATCAGCATGTACCAGAAGTTGGAATGGTCGGTAAAGATGCGCTGAATACCCTGGCCCGTTTCTGTCTGCGCATACGAGGTCAGGTTGAACAGCGTTGGCAGGAACAAAACGGCCTGTGCAAAGATGATGGGCA